>NZ_JAQFWV010000016.1:0-61377 GCF_056175805.1 Halohasta sp. A2
CGCACCTTTCTCCCAAAAAACTGAGAGATAGCAGTGCTGCTGACCAGCACTGCGACAGTTTGAGCATAACTTCTCAGCTTTCATTCACGAACGACTGACTCAGAATCACACTTCACTTGGAAGTACGGTCGAACCACTGATGATTTTACCTATCAGTCGAACGGTCGACCATGTCCGCACTCGAAGGGCGCGTCGACTCGGGCGCGCTCCCACTCGCAGTCGGGGATCTACTCGCGATCCTCGGGGTACTGACTATCGGAATGTTCCAACACGCCAGTTTCTCACCGGAACGCGCAGTCGGCGTGTTTTCACCGTTCTTGATCGGCTGGGTCGTCGCAGCCGTTCTGATCGGGGCCTACTCGGCGGGCGCGGCCGAATCGGCGAAGGCGGCGATCCCGCTCGGCGTCCGGGCCTGGGTGTTGGCTGCGCTCGTCGGCTTCGGACTCCGGGCGACACCCGTCTTCCCTGGAGATCTCGCAGTCGCGTTCGTCCTGATCACGCTCGTGCTTACGGGTGTCCTGCTCGGCGGACTTCGCTGGGTGTTTTTCAAAGTTGTCGGCTAAGGCGGTCGGTATTTGTCTGTTTGTAAAATCGGTTAACTGATCTTACGGTTACTCGATGAGTTCGTCGACCACAACTCGGCTCGACTCCGGCGTCGACTGCTCGTCGTCGACCACGATCGCTGTGTCGGCGTCGACATCGGTCGACGGATCAAGTATAAATACGGCTGTCGCGCCAGCCAGTAACGCGGCAACGAGCCCGCCGCCGATCGTTTCAGGTCGTGACAGCGGCGTTCGAATCGCGAGGCGTGAGCCCCGTTCGAGCGAGAGTTCGTCGACCACCTGCTCGGCCATCCCGAGCAGTCGGCGGTGACTGTATTCCTCGTCGCCAGCGACGAGCACTGTCGACTCGGGAGCGACCTGCGTCGGCGGAAACGCGGGATTCTCGCTCCAGACTGCCTTTTCCCAGTGCGTCGTCGCGGTGGCTTCGGGCCCACCGCCAAACACCGCGAGCCGACCGGGGTCGTCTTTATAACTATCCTCGTGGTCGACCGGGACCAACCGCACCCGTGCTTCCGCAGTCGGTTCGAACGTCGTTGCGGCTCCAAGTTGGGCCGCTCCGAAAAAGGCAAGTAGCGGCTCCGGACGAAGCGTGGGGTCAATCGCGAGCGTCGTGCCGGTACTGAGCCCCAAGTAGCGAAGCACGTTGCCCGCCTTGTAGGCGGTCGTAATGAAATCGTGATAGCTCATCTCCCGGTCGACGGCGGGACACGAGATTGCGGGCTGGCTCCGTCGCTCATCGCGTGCCAACAGATCACCGAGTACAGCCGCGTCCATACGAGCTGTTAGCCGCAGCCAGTGAAAAACACCCTGTCTGATCCTAGCGTATGAGACCATTCCACACAGACACCACGCTTCCGGTGAAATAAGGCGGTAGCGTCCCTATTGCGCACGAATATCGCTACCTGAGAATTTCGCGTCCGGCTGCGATGAGAGTGTCAGTGAGGAGAACCCCGAGTGGTTAAAAGCTGTTTTTGATTTTCTCGAAAAAGCCCTCCGAGACGTCGACTTCCTCGCCACCGGCCTCGGCGAACGCCTCCAGGGCCTCACGCTGGTCTTTGTTCAGCGAGTCGGGCGTGACGACTTGGACGGTCACGAACAGGTGTCCCGAGCGTCGACCGCGCAACCGTGGCATTCCCTCGCCGCGAAGGCGGAACTGCTCGCCACTTTGAGTGCCTGCCGGGATGTCCATCTTCTTCGTCCCGTCGAGGGTTGGAATCTCGACCGTATCGCCGAAGACCGCCTGTGGGAACGAGATGGCGTGGTTGTAGTGGAGGTTGTCGCCGTCGCGCTCGAAGGTGTCATGCGGTTCGATCTCGATGTCGATCAGCAGATCACCGTTCGGCCCGCGGTTCTCGCCGGGCGCGCCCTCGCCGTCCATCCGGAGCGTCTGACCCGATTTGATTCCGGCCGGAACCTCGACCGTAAGCGTGACCTCGTTTTGGACGATGCCGTCGCCGCCACAGGTGCCGCACGTCGTGTCGGCCGTCTCCCCGTCGCCACCACAGCGTCGACAAGTCGAGCTCTGTTGGACACGCCCGAACGGCGTCTGCTGGACGCGGGTAACTTGACCTGTACCATCACACTCACGACAGGTCGAGATGTCCGCGTCGGGCGGGTGGCCCTTGCCGTTACACTCATCGCATTTCTCGGGTCGTGTGATCGTGAACTCCTTTTCAGTGCCGGAAAACGCCTCTTCGAGCGTGATCTCCATCGAGGTCCGGAGGTTTCGACCCTGTCGAGGCTGGTTTCGACGCTGGCCGCCGCGGCCACCGCCACGACTGCGACCGCCGCCGAAGAACTGCTCGAAGATGTCCTCGACGCCACCCATGCCGCCTGCCCCGCCGAAGCCGCCAGCCCCACCAAACCCGCCCGCTCCACCGGGACCGCCGTCGAAGCCCCCGCGCTTTTCGGCCTGCTCGAAGCGGTCGTGGCCCATCTGGTCGTAGGCCTGGCGCTTTTCGTCGTCGGTAAGGACCTCTTTGGCCTTTTCCACCGTCTTGAATTTCTCCTCGGCGTCAGGCTCATCGCTCACATCGGGGTGATATTTGGCCGCCTTCTTCCGGTAGGCCTTTTTGATCTCGTCTTCCGAGGCGTCGCGGGAGACACCCAGCGCCTCGTAGAAGTCCTCGCTCATCAGTTACTCATCTGTATTGGGCCAGACTACTTGAAAAACGCGGCTCGTCCAGCGTATGCGAATCAGCCCCGTGGCAGCCCTCACTCGGGTCTGGCTGCGGCCGATTAGGGCTCACGCTGCCAGACGACGGCCCCGCTGTCGACCACCGCGATCGTCGACGCTGGTTCGCCAACTTCGGCGTCGACACTCGGCGATGCCAGCGCGACCTCCCAGCCATCGTTTGGGAGGTCTGGGATTTCGTTGGCGAGAATTTCGGGCGAGACGTCGACCGTCTGGCCCTCCATGTTCGCCGCGAACAGCAGTTGCTCGTCGCCCGCAGGCGACTCGCGCAGGCCGTAGTAGAGGACGGTCCCTTCGGTGGGATGGCGATAGTCGAACGTTTCGAGATCGCCCGTTTCGCCGACATCGCGACGAAGCCACGGCCGCTCGTGGCGGAACGAGCGGACGGCCAGATCGAACGCCGTTCGGTCGTCAGCCTGGTCGTCGACCCAGTGGCTCAGGTTGGCGTACTCGTGGACGTCCGCCATCCACGCCTGTCCGAACGCCTTGAGGTCTGTATACGTGAGCGCGCTGCCCAGCGGCGTGTCCATCGACGACAGGAGCAGCGCCATCTCATCGAGGTCGTAATCGGTGGCGTCGACCGCGCTCAACAGCGACTGGACGAATCCCCGGAGTTCGCTCTTGGTCTCGAAGCCGAGTTCCTTGAGTCGCGAAAAGAATCGCTCGTCGGCGAACTCTTCGTCGGTGAGTTGCCAGTCGACGAAATAGGCCTCCTCGGCGACGACCTTGACGTTCCACGTCCCATCGGTGTCACGAATAAATCCCCACGGCCCGCGCATGTTGGCGTTGAGAAAGTCCATCGGGACCCCTGGCAGCATGCAGTGGAACAGCATGGAGGAGGCGGGGTTGTTGTAGGCCGCATCAAGTGTTTCGGGCAAACTATCCCCGAGGTTGGGGTTCTCCTGTGGGGCGTCCCAGCTATCGCCGACCGCCACCTGTGTTCCGCGCCGGACCGTGTCGTGGTTGGCGACGCCGGTCAGCCACTGGCTGCCGAAGTCGGCGACCTCGCGGACGCGCCACCATTTGGTCGCCCAGAAGGTGAGCAAGGCGGGCGTATTGTGGGCGAAGGTAACCGGCGACCACTGGAAGGAATGTGGGTGCTGTTCGATCAAGCTCCGATAGCTTGAGGCGAGTTCCCAGTCCTCCTGTGGCCACGGTCGACCGTCCTCGTAGATCATCCAGGGTCGGTACTCGGTGCCTGCGACCTCTTGTGTAATCGCGTCCATCAGTGCCAGAAACTCGTCGTCGTGGATCATTTCGTCGCGCTCGGGGTCGTAGTATCGGAAATCCTGCGCGCCGTCGACGCGGATCCCGTCGGCCCCGAAATCAATTTTTCGGCGCTGGAGTTCGAGCAAAATCGCCCGCACGGTGGGCTGTTGGTAGTCGAGATGCTGGCCGTACATCCCCGGCCCCTCGAAAAACTCGTCGGCAAGCAGTGGCAACGCACCGTTGTCGGCGTGGCCCAGCGCGATGTCGAAGACGATCTTGATCGGTTCTGGAAGGTTGTGGCAGGCGGCGATGAAGTCGACGAGTTCGTCCGGTCGACCCGTTTCGAGCACCGCAGGGTTCGGTGCCGAGAAGGCGGAAATGACGATGTCGTAGCCCCAATTGATCAGGTCTGGGCGTTCGACGCGAACGTCGACGGTGTCGGCTTCGGCGTTGCGGTCGAACGTCTCGGGGTCCCAGAAGTGGTGCTCGCCGTAGTTTTGGGTCAGCGGCTCGACGGGCATGAGTTGAATCGCGTCGTAGCCGACGAAGTTGCGCTCGGCGGGCGTCAGCTGCTGGCCTGCTCGCTGTTTGCGACCGATTTCTCGATACCGGCGGGCCAGCCCCGCGAGGCTTCCTGACTCGGTGGCGGTGCCGGGGTGGATTTCGAGCATACTGACCGCGGGGTCGACTCGCGGCAAGCCACGGTGCTCACTCGTCGCAACGCGTTCGTCATCAGTCCCCAGCGCCTCGAAATAGTCTCGGTCGGCGCGCTCGCTATCGAGCCGCTCGGTGTCGTAACACTCCGCGGGCGCGTAGACGCCGAAGGGAACCGAATCCGCCAGTGGATCGGGAACCACACCCCAGCCGTCGCGGTCGAGGCTGTCCTCGCGGCCCGGCACCTCGCGTCCGTCCTTCCTGTATACGAGTTGGTAGAGCGACCCAAGTTGCTCGCGCGTGCCGACCTGCATCCCCTCGATGACGCCCCAGTGGTACTCGCCCTGGCGGCGCAGCGGGACGCGGTGGCGCGCGAACGCCACGCGCGCTTCGTCGGCCGCGGGGTCAACCTCATCCGTCGGCGTGAACACTTCGAGAAACACGTCGGATTCGGGGATGCCAGCGTCGACGATAGCTGGCGTCCAGAAGCCGACGTCGACAGAGCCATCGTCGCGCGGATGGGCTCCGAGGAGTGGGGCGATTTTCTGAGCGGCCGTGAAGGGGGCGTGGTTGGCTTCGATCTCGGCCTGCCAAGTGAGTCGGTTGGCAGTCTGGCGGCTGCGGAGGTGTGGCATGGTCATGGTCGGACTGTGGGCTGTCGTATCCGATTTAGATACTACTACTGTAGTAAACTAATACGTGGATATATGAATATAATGGAAATCCGTGATCGATAGCAGGCGCTCCGCGTTCGAAAAGGACAGAACGGACAATGGACCCGAAATAGAGGCCGGTCCGGTGTTACTCGTCGACTTCGAACACCGCGACGTTTTCAACGGTCAGACCGTCTTCGGCGGCTTTCGACTCGCCGGAGACCAGATCGGTCGCGTCGACCGTTTTCTCGATTCCGACGGTCTCGGGCTCACCGCTGAAGTTCAGCATAACGACGTAGTCACCGGCCTCACTCTCACGACCAAAGGCGACGACCGACTCGGGGCTGTCGGTCTCGTACTCAATGCGCTGGAGATCGCCGTTGAAGCCGAGCGACGGATGCTCGTCTTGGAGATGGATCAGATCGTCGTAGTGGTCGCGGATCTCGTCGCGCGCGTGATCCCACGCGAGATGGTCGCGCCGACCACGCTGGCCCAACTCCTGGCCACCGTACAGCATCGGAATCCCTGGCAGGGTGAACAGCGCACCCGCGGCGGCTTTCGTTGCCTCGTCGCCACAGTCGACGATGTAGCGCGTCTCGTCGTGGTTTTCGAGATACAGCATGAACGCTGCGTGATCCGGGAACCCCGAGCGCTTGCGGCCCTCGATCGCATCAAGGATCGCGTCCGCGTGCTGGTTGCCCGTCCCCACCTGTCGAAGTGTGAAGTAGAGCGTCGTATCGAAGTGAATGTCGAACATCCCCTCGTGGAAGTCGGCGATGTAGGGGATCGTCTCGTCCAACAGCAGGAATTCTGGGTCCTTGGATTTGAGTCGCTCGCGCATCTCCTTCCAGAACGTCGGCGGAACCGCCCACGCCATATCACACCGGAAGCCGTCGGCGACCTCGGCCCACGTGTCGAGCGCGTCAAGCAGGTGTCGACGGACTTCCAGGTTCGCAAAGTCGAAGTTGGCGATGAACTCCCAGCCAAAGTAGGTGCCCGGCTCGCCATTGTCCTGCCATTCGTACCAGTCGTAGTACTCGGAGTCGGGGTTCTGGTAGGCGTCCTGGAAGTAGGGATGGTCGCGCGCCGAGTGATTAAGCACGAGATCGAACAGGATCGACATTCCGCGATCGTGGGCCGCGTCGACGAACGATTCGTAATCCTCGCGATCCCCGAGATCGTCGGCGATCGAGAAGAAATCCGTGATATTGTAGCCGTGCGGGGCGCCGTCGTGTTGGAGCACGGGCGTCAACCACAGACAGTCGACGCCGAGTTCTTCGAGATAGTCGAGGCGTTTTTCGAGCGCCTCGAACGTGGTTTCGGCCTCTTGGTCGTCGGCCGCGTAGCCGCGGACGTAGATTTCGTACAGCGTAACGTCGGTTCCCCACTCGGGCGGGTCGTTGAGCCGGTGGACGCCGAACTCGCCGCGAGTTGTCACGCCGCCGTCGGTTTGAAGCTCGGTGGTTCCGAGTCGATCGACGCTGACCACGTCGGCCACACTGTAGCTCTCGCCGATAGCCACCGCGTGGACGCGGACCTGCTCGCCGATGACGTCGAGCGGTATCCGAACCTCACGGTCGTCGATCGTAACGTCGCTCTCGGTGACGCCGTCGCGGTCGTCGAGCAGGAACTCCACGTCGAGTTCATCGGCATCGCGTGTCGAGTCGGGATGTGGTGTGACGGTCGCGCGGACAACTGCCTCGTTGTCGACGATTTCGCCGTCGAGGCGGATTCGCGGTCGGCCTTCGCCTTCGCCGCTGGAGGCTCCCAGTGCACCCGAGCCGGAACCCGAGCCGCTGACACGACCGCTCTGGAATCCGCGTGCCGAGCCGCTCTGGCCGCTGTAGCCGCTCTGGCCGCTGTAGCCGCTTCGACCGACCATTCCAGAGCCTTCGCCGGTCGGTCGACGGTCGCTCGGGTACACGCGTATCGAGAGGTCGAATCGGTCAGTCGGTGTGCGGAGGGTGGCCGTGTATCGGCCGGGAACGTCCGGCACGAACGACTCGACGGCCGCGTCGCCCACGGTCGCCTCGCTCGCAAGCGGTGCTTCACTGATCGTCCATTCGTAGTCGGCGTCGGGATCGGGATCTCGCGGGGCGAGCTGTAGCCGATCTCCAACCGCAACGAACTGCGGAGGTCCAGGATGGTCCATATCTCTATCAGTACTCTCTGTCACTTTGGTCTTATGTATTTGGGAAGTACTAATTAACAGAACTCAGACCGAAACTGCCCAATTAATTACAATCATTGGGTGGTAGATCCGGGCCGATCCCGGTGCTAAAGTTGTGAAGTTGTTCACTGTTTGTTAGACTGATTTCGCCGGTTCGACGAGGTCGAGCCGCCAATACTTTGTTGTACACGCCCAATCAGAAGGTACATGCGACTTCGAACAGCGTTGAACGAGTTCAAACGCGATCGTGGTCGACGCTTCGCCGAGGAGTGTCGGACCACTGATGGTGCGTTTTCGGCTCACGGCGATCGACTCGTCTACGTCGATCCCGAAGGCAGTCTTCGCGACTATTCGTCGGCACTCTCCGGGCTTTACGGCATTGACAGATCACGGCTTGGCATCGAAACCGCCGAGGGCGCACGGTGGTTTGACGAGTTTTCGACGGTCAGACAGCACTACTACCGCGAGACGAACGTGGTCGAAACCGAGTACGACGCCCGTGGGTTCACCGTCCACCAGTACGATCTCACGCTGGGACGGGCCCACCTCACCCACGTCGAACTCCGCGGGACGATTCCCGCAGATGCCGAGCTAACGGCCTTTCTAACGTTTGCACCCGAAGGCAGAGAAACACAGGTCGGTCGACTCATTCACGAGAACGTCGGCCCCGACGACACCAAGACGGTCGAAGTGTTTCATCGATCGGAACACGACTACGTGACCGCGTCGAACGGCATAACCGATGTTCGAGGCCAGATCCCCGAACGCTTCGAAGAGATGCTCTCGCAGGAAGCCTACGACTTCCCACGGGATGCAGTCATCGACCGCTTTGAGGACACCCATCTAAGCGGCGATGTCGTCGTCAACGCGCCGCTCAAACAGAGCGGCCGGGCAGCCCGAACAACACTCGTTACCCAGCTGTCGGACCACGACACCCTCGACCGTGAGGCAGCGCTCGCCGACATCCGCCGGTGTGCGGAGGCCCACCAAACCGCCGACGACATTCGCGAGGCGGGCCGCGAACGGGCGACCGTCTCGGTGCCGGAGTCAGCACCCAACGGCCGGGTCGTCCGATCCGATCTCCGTGCGCTCTCGTTGCTCACCGCACCGACCGGCGCCCACATCGCCGCCCCTGAGTTCGATCCGTTCTACAGTCACTCGGGCGGCTACGGCTACACCTGGTTCCGCGACGAGGCCGAAACCGGCCGGAACCTGCTCGATGCGGACCAGCTGCTCGATCTCGGGCTTCAGGAAGACATCGAGGCGACTGCCGAGTTCTTCTGTGAGACCCAACAGGACGACGGCTCGTGGGCCCACCGGGCGTGGGCCGTCGACGGCTCGCTCGCGCCGGGGTGGGCACACGGCCGCGTCGAAGGCGCTGGCAACACCGAGTATCAGGCCGACCAGACCGCCAGCGCAGTCGCCTTCCTCGCGAGGCTCTTGTCCGAACGCGGCGAACGCCTCTCGGACGAACTCAGTGGATCGATGCGGGAAACGATCCACAACGGGCTGGAAGTGCTCGACGAAACGCTCGAAGACGACGGGCTTCCCGGTCGGTGTCAGAACCTCTGGGAGAACATGGACGGTCGCTTTACGCACACCGCAGCCACCTATCTAACCGCTTATGCGATGGTGGCGGCCGCACCGGTCGACCAAGCGCTGGCAAATCACGCCCGCAATCAGGCCGAAACGGTCATCAAGGGGTTCGAGCAGCTCTGGAACGACGACCGCGACGCCTACGGCATTCGCCTCAACAAAAGCGGTAAGATCGACACCCGAATCGATTCGGCGACGTTCGCGGTGGTCGACGCGTTCGTTTGCTACAGCCAGATTGCCGAGGTCGACTCGGCGCAGCTCGACCGACTCAGCGACCACGTCGACGCCGTGTTCGAGGCGCTCTACCGCGATCCCGAGGAAACGCCTGTTGCGGGGCTCGCACGCTTCGAAGGCGACACGTGGCGCTCTGGCGGCCAGGCTGGCGAGAAGATCTGGAGCGTCTCGACGGCGTGGGGTGCGAACGCCGCCGCCGATCTCGGTGTACTACTCTCCGAGGCGGGCCGGGACGACGACGCCGAAGCGTTCTTCGAGATCGCCGAAACCCTCTACGCGTTACTGCTCCCCGACGGCCCGCTGGCCAGCGAGGCGGGCTATCTCTCCGAGCAGGTGTTCGACGACGGCAGCCTCGACGGTGCATCGCCCCTGGGCTGGTCGCACGCCCTCAGGCTTCGAGCAACCGCCACGCTTCGAGAACAAAACGCCTTACCGGGCTCGACACCCGCGCCGACAGGTCCGGAAAGTCGACCACGGTGGACGACCGGCGAGAAGTACGGCGTCGGTACAGTCGCTGACCACGGCGCGTCCGAGGCCTCGAAAGTCTGGTTCACACTCACTGAGGGCGCGCTGACCGAAGTCCGGTTCCCGCGGGTCGACCTGATGAACCTGCGGACCGTCGACTTCCTGGTCGCCGACACCGACGAGAAGTCGACCTACACGGCCAGAACCCACAACGAAACGCGGATCGACGACGATACCGACACCATAGAGCGGCGCGTCGAACCGACAGACGACAACGCCCTGTTGTTCCGGCACGTCATCAGCGAACGCGGCGACGGCCGCGGCCACGAGTGGACGCTCACTGTCGAGTACGCGATCGATCCGAAACACGATGCGATCGTCGCAAACGTCGACTTCGAGGCGGCCGACAGCAACGAGTACGACGTGTACGCGATGGCCGACATCGCACTGACCAACACCGGCACCCAGGACCGTGGCTACCGGCTCGGCGAAAGCGGCAACTACCATCTGGCCGCCCGTGACGCCGAGGCGTACGACACCGGCTCCGAGCCGCTGTTGACCGACGAGAACGGCGATATCTACAGTGTGGCCGCGGCGATGACCACCTCGTCTCGGTTCGACTGGGCGACCGTCGGTACGGCTGGCTCCGACCACCTCTCGGAGTTGTTTTCGACCGGGAAACGACCGGTTCCAAACGACCGTCTCGACAACGACAACATCGTGTTGGCGGGCCGAATCGGCACCGGCGACGTTGATGAAACGGTCGCTATCGGGTTCGGTGAGAACGCCGACACCGCCGCCGCGCTCGGTGAGGCCGAAGGCGCGCTGGCTCGTGGCTACGAGTCCATCCGGTCGGCGTACGCCGAGACGTGGGAGACCTTTTTGGCCGACAAGCCCGTCCCCGACTCGGTTGCGCACAACGACGACCTGCTGGCGCAGTACAAAAGCTGTCTGATGGCACTGCGCGCCGTCGAGGACAAAACGTACATGGGTGCGGGGATCGCCTCACCGTCGGTGCCGTGGGGCGAAGCGGTCACCGCCGACGAGCCCAAAGGCTACGGCTACAACTTCGTCTGGTCGCGGGACCTGTATCAGGTCTTTACGGTCTTCGAGGCGGTCGACGACCTGAAAACGGCGACCGACGCCCTGCAGTACATCTTCCAGTACCAGCAGGACGACGAGGGATTCATCCCGCAGAACACGTACGTCAACGGGCTCACCCGGTGGGGTGGCGAGCAGATCGACAACATCTCGTTCCCGCTAATCATGGCCTACCAGCTGGCCGAACGCGGCGTCGCGTTCGAAGACGTCGGCTACGATTATATAAACGTCAAACGGTCGGCCGACTACGTCGCTCGCAACGGCCCGGCGACCGCCCAGGAGCGATGGGAGGAAGAGGCTGGCTACTCGCCGTCGTCGATCGCTGCCGAGATCGCGGGCCTCGTGTCGGCGGCCGATCTGGCGATCGACGAGGACAACCAGGGCGACGCGCTGGCGTGGCTCGCGCTCGCCGACGAGTGGGCCGACCGCGTCGACGAGTGGTGTGCGACAGAGACGGGGACCGAACTCCATACCCACACGCCGTACTACGTTCGCGTGACGCGCGACGGCAACCCCGAGGCGGGTCACCTGCGGACGCTCGCGAACGCGGGGCCGACGCTCGACGAACGCGAGATCATCGACGGTGGCTTCCTCGAACTCACTCGGCTGGGAATCAAATCGTACGACGACGAGGTTATCCTGAACTCGCTTGTCGAAGTCGACGAGACGATCCGGGTCGACACCCCCCAAGGGCCAGCGTTCTACCGCTACAACGGCGACGGTTACGGCGAACGTGGCGAGGAGGCCGAAGGCGCACCGTGGTCGGTCGCAACAAAGGGTAAGGGTCGCCTGTGGCCCATCTTCACCGGCGAGCGCGGCGAGTACGAACTGCTCGCTGGTACCGACGAGGGGCCGCTCGCGCCGCAGTCGATGCTCGAAACGATGGCCGGCTTCGCCAACAGTGGCCGGATGATCGCCGAGCAGGTCTGGGATCGCCATATCGAAAACGACTACAACTGGGATATCGGCGAGGGGACCGGAGCGGCGACCCCGCTCGCCTGGAGTATGGCCCAGTTCATCCGGCTGGCTCACGGTATCGATGCGGGCGAACCAGTCGAACAACCCACCGCAGTCGGCGACCGCTATCTCCGCGAACAGCGCGGCCCACAGCCGACGCTCAGGGTTGAAACGCGGATCGTCGACAACGATCTTCAGGTTACCGGAGAGACTGACGGCGACCTTGTCGCTGTCAAGGTGACCGACGAGACGGTTATCGAAACAGATGTCGACGGGAAATTCGAGCTGCGAATCCCGATCAGCCACGGCGAGGTGCCGGTGACGGTTGCGGCGGCCAGCGACACCAATCTGCGGACTGCAGCAACGGCGGTCGAGCGGTTTACGATATAGCCGTTCGCCGCGCCTTTTTCCTGCTCGCGCCCGTAGGGTTGGTATGGCTACTTACCGACGTCGAACCAGAGTCCGGGCACCGCTTGCGGCGGTCTGGGAGTTCTATTCGTCGACCGATGGGCTCGAAGCGCTCACCCCCGACTGGATGGGCCTGACCGTCTCGTCGGTTCGGGGGCCCGACGGCGTGAGTGACCCCGACGAACTCGTCGAGGGCACCGAGATATCGATGCGATCCAAACCGTTTGGTGTGCTCCCCGAAAGCCGGTGGATATCGCGAATCACCGACCGCCGCGAGGGCGAGGGCTACCGGATGTTTCGTGACGACATGCTCGGCGGCCCGTTCAATCTCTGGATTCATACCCACGAGTTCTACGGTGACGGCAACGAAACCGTGCTGATCGACTCGATCGAGTACGAACTCCCGATGCGTGGTCCGCTCGGCGAGCAGGTCGATTCGGCCGCAGTCGTCGGATTCGAACCGATGTTCCGCTACCGTCACCGACGGACCAAAGAACTGCTCGAACCAAACCACACCCCCGTTGAGACAGAACCAGTCGACCAGTACTGAGTAGATACATAACGACCGCTTTTAGAGTTCCTCCGCGATGACGACCGTTTTTGCATCCCCCATACAAACAGCAGGTATGACTCTCGATGTCGTCGACTTCGACCACGTCGCCATTCGCGTTTCGGATCTCGACGCAGCACTTGAATTCTATCACGGCCTTCTCGGAATGGCAGTTCGGGACCGCGACCGGTTCGACCGTGGCGAGGTGCCGTTCGTCGCCGTCGTGGCGGGTGGTCGACACATCCATCTCGTCCCGACCAACGAACCGATTGACGTGGGTGGCGAGCACATCTGTCTGTTAGTTCGCTCCGAAACGATGGAGACCGCCGCCGAAATCGAGTCGCTGATCGACGAGCTACGGGCCGCTGGCGTCGACGTCGAAGACGGCGAACCGTACAAACGGTATGGGGCCTACGGCCGCGACTGGGCGGTCTACGTGCGTGACCCCGACGGTCGACGGGTCGAACTCAAACTCCACTAGGCCCCGAGCAGCCGAGGAAATCGGCTCGAACTACCGGTCGAGATCAATCTCGAACCGTGCGCCGCCCTGGGCGCTTTCAGTCACCGAGATCTCCCAGTCGTGGGCTTCGATAATCGACTGGATAATCGAGAGCCCCAGTCCCGTCCCGTTGCCACCGGTGTAGCCGTGTTCGAAGACGGTCGACCGCTTTTCTTCCGGGATCCCCGGTCCATCGTCAGCGACGATCACGGTCCCGCCGTCGGCTTCGACACGAATGTCGACGTCTTTGCCAGCGTGGACGACCGCATTTTTAAATAGATTCTCGAACGCCTCGGTGAGCCGCGAATCGTCGGCCTCGATCGGGTCGAACGACTCGCAGCCGACGAGTTCAAGTGTGGCGTCGTAGGTTTCAACACTGTTCCAGGCCTCGGTGACGATTGCTTCGAGTTCGACCTTGATCGTCTCGCCGACCGTCCGTCCCTCTCGGGCGAGCGTCAACAGGTCGTCGAGCATCTCCGACATTCGGTCGGCCGCCGAGATCGCGGGGTCGAGCTGATCGATATCGCCAGTCTCCACAGCGAGGTCGAGATAGCCCGAAATGACGTTGAGCGGGTTCTGGAGGTCGTGGCTGATCACCGAGGCGAACTGTTCGAGCTGTTCGTTCTGGCGTTCGAGCGCGTGACGCTGTCGACGACGACGTTCCATGTGACCGACGAGTTCGCCGATCGCCTGGAGGCGCTGGCGGACGTTCTCGTCCCACTCGCGCGGCTGATCGACCGTGATCACGATCGTTCCGGCCAGTTGCCACTCGATGACGATCGGTAAGGCGAGCATCGTCCCCACTGTCGCCGCCATATCCAGTTCGTCGACCGCTCCTTCGGTGTCCACGGTGTCGACCGAGACAGGCTGTGGATTCGGGCTTTCGCCGGATTGAGACGCTGCAGAATGGACGCTATCGAGGGGGGTGACGTCGACACAGACGGCTTCGAACTGGGCGATCCGTGAGTCGAAGCCGGGGAACCTGTCGGTCGAAACCGCTTTAGCGCCGATATCGAACGCGAGGCGATGGGAGTCAGTGTCGGCGAGATTGTCGGCGCTCCAGCCGTGCATGAGTTCGAGCGTGTCCATCTCGTCGTCACACTCGTAGATCAGACTCTGGCTGGCGTCAATCTCGTCGGCCAACGACTGCAACGCCCACTCGGTTTTCATGTCGACCTCGTCCGGAGCCGCGCCCATCAACGACCGCGAAACGGCGAGCGTGATCCCGTTGAGATCGCCCGGGTTGGCATCGAGCGCACTGAGGCGGTTCCGAAGCCCGACGATACCATCGGTGATCTCACTCGTCGAGGCCGATTGGTGACGCTCGTCGGCTGTTCCGGGCGTCGCAGTCGACTGCTGCGAAGAGAGAGATCCCGATCTGCCAGCGGCGTCGGCTCGGTCACCCCAGTCAGGCGAGCGCCGTTTATAAATAACGTCGGTGACGCCGAGACGAAACGCCCGTCGCAACAGATCGATATCCTCGGTCGCAGCGAACAGGACGAACGGAGTCTGTTTGGGCTCTACGGTATCGACGAACAGATCCAGGCCATCAGAATCGGGGAGTTCGGCAGCACTGACGACACAGTCGAACGAGTCGTCAAGCGCTTCGGCCGTCGCAGACGCCGAGTCGACGGTCGTCACCATCCACTCAGGTTCGAACACCGAGCGTACTTCCTGCTGGTAGACCGGTTCGGGGTCGACATATAGAAGATGAAGTCGTCCCTCCCGTTGCATCATGGATGTATCTCACGAGACAGGTGTATCAAGCTTCCCGTCTAGTTATCACGCTGAGTACCGGCAGCACAGGCCATACAGCCACTGATCGGCGGCTAAGAGGCCGTACAGCCACCCGATCGGTCGCTCAGAGGCCGTAAAGCCACCCGATCGGTCGCTCAGAGGCCGTACAGCCACCCGATCGGTCGCTCAGAGGCCGTACAGCCACCCGATCGAGAGCGTGGTGACGACCGCCAACAGGAGTTGGAGGGGTGCACCGACCCGGAAGAAGTCGGTAAAACGGTAGCCACCGGGACCGTACACCATCAGGTTCGTCTGGTAGCCGACCGGCGTCACGAACGCCGTCGACGCCGCGAAGGTGACTGCCAGGACGAATGCGAACGCGTTGGAGTCGATCGCCGTGGCGACATCGAACGCGACAGGAATCAACAGGACGACGCTGGCGTTATTGCTGATGAGATTCGTCAGTACAGCCGTCAGTAGATAGAAGATCCCCAATACGATCAGCGGTGCGAACTCCGTGCTGGCAGTGACGACCACGGTCGCGAGCCACTCGGCCGCCCCGGTTTGCTCCATGGCGATGCCGAGCGGAATCACCCCCGCGAGCAGGAAGATCACGTTCCAGTCGACTGCGTCGTAGATCTCGGTCGGTTTGAGACAACCCGAAAGCACCATCGCAACCACGCCAGCGAGCGCCGAGATGACTATCGACAGCCAACCCGCGCCGGCAATGGCGACGACAGCGACGACGATACCGAGCGCGATCGGGGTTTTCGACCGCCGATACGCGGGTTCTTCGGGATCTTGGGCCACGACAAACGCCCGATTACGGATCAGTCGGTCGACGGTCTGGTCAGTCGCCTCCAACAACAGCGTGTCGCCACCGCGAAGCGGCGCGTGGTCCATCCGCTGGCGGATCACCGCACTCCCGCGACGGATCGCCAACACAGTCGCGTCGTAGCGCTGTCGGAAGTTCAGCGAGGCCAGCGTCTCGCCGATGAGCGTCGTCCCCGGCAGCACCACGACCTCGATCAGCCGATTTTCGGTGTCGGTTTCGAAATCCTCGTCATGGAACGTCGTCTGCGGCAACAGATCGACACCCTCGGTTTCGACCAGGCTAACCAGCGTTTCGCGGTCGGTCCGGATCAAAAGGATATCGTCGACCTGGAGGGTTTTTCCGGCCAGCGGCTCGGCGAACGTCTCGCCACCCCGAACGAGGTGAACGATGTCGACGTCGACCGCCAGCGTTTCGAGGCTCTTTCGGATCGTTTGTCCAACGAGCGGTGAGTCGGGGCGAACGACCACCTCGTCAGGTAGGCTGCCATCTCGAACTCCTCAGTGAGTTCGAGTTCGGGCTTGATTCGTTCGGGCGTGAGATACCGCCCGATCGTCAGCAAATACAGAGTACCGACAACGAGAACGATCAGCCCGACCGCGGTGAACTCGAACATTGAGAATGGCTCGGCGATTGGCCCACCAACCCGGTCCCAGACGTCCGACGCCAGAATGTTGGTCGACGTGTCGATCAGGGTGAGCGTCCCGCCCATCATCGACGCAAACGAGATCGGCATGAGGAGTTTGGACGGCGAGGTGTGGGTCTGCTTGGCGATGTTGATCGCCATCGGGATCATCACCGCGACCACCGGCGTGTTGTTTATAAATCCAGCCGAGCCACCCGAGAGGCCGACGACGGCCGCCAGCTGTTTGGTCGGACTGTCTGCGGTCCATTCAACGACCCGATTGCCGATGAGCTTCACCACACCAGTTCGGCGAATGCCTTCGCTCAGCATGAACATCGCCAACACGGTGATCGTCGCCGAACTCGCAAAGCCCGAGAGCCCGTCGTCGACCGAAATCGTCGTCCAGGGCTCCAGAACCACCAAAATGACGATCAGACCGATCGCAGTGAGGTCGATCGGCACCGGTTCGGTAACGAACAGGACGAGCGCGAAGCCGATAACTACGAAAACCACCAGCATCGCTGGTGTAATCGGTGGGATCTGGAGGGGTCCAAGAATCGAGACCACGAGCGACATCGCGTCTCGTTACAGGCCGAGTCCCGACCGGACGACGATGCTCCCGGGCGGGTTCTCAATCATCCCTTCAGGAGCCAACACGAGCATGCCAACGACACCCGCCACTGCCAGCGCGACAAGAAGCAACAAAAGCAGACTGATTTTATTCATTACCAACTGGTTCGGTCACGAAGCGCATAAATCCTTTTGAACATATTAATCAGAACATCGACATACTCAGGCGATATCCCGGCTAGTATCGATCGAGACCCCGCTCGAAAGCTTGAGCTTGATTGTCTCGTCGAGCGCCCGGCCGCCACGGAACTTCGGAACCGAAAGCCGGTTGACGATTTCGGAGCCCTGGATATCGGTCGACAGATGAAACACGATGTCGGCCATATGCTCTGTTACATCGCGGAGCGCTGGCACCGACCGGCCGTCCATCGCATGGAGGATTGCGATGCTTTCGGTGTTTTGCATCTGCGTTTGCAACTGGTTGAGAAAGTAGCGGTACCGACTCGGATCCTGGCGTTCGAGCGGATCGAGCGTGTCGATTATCAGTGTCGACTCGGTCGCGAGCGTTCCGAGGAGCTTGTTGCCCTGATCGAGCGGCGCTTCGACGCCGATATCCCGGATCGTCGGTTCGCCGACACGAGTGTACTGACTCGTCCGATCGATCGCGTCTTGGACAGCCTGATCCGACCGGATCGTCGTCAGATACAGCGTCATTCGAACCGCAGTCACCTCGTACAACAGCAGTTCCGACTGACTGGCTGGATCGGCCGAAAACAGCACGATGCTCCCGGTCGGGATCCCCCCGTCGAGCTGGCGATCGAGAACGTCGATTCCCGTCGAGAGGCGTCGGCTCATCACGTATCGGTTCGACCGTCTCGGGTTAACAGTACCCCTACAATTATCTATTCTGATAGCAAGGTTCGGGATCGATCGATTTCAGATAGGGGCCGAGGGTTAGAGTCCCCGGTTGGGAGAACGGTGATTGGACAGTCGAAACGCTCGGCAAGCTGTCGATACACCGTCAGGTCCGAGAGCGTTCGGGAGACAAGTAGGGAGTCGACCGACTGACCCGTTTCCGAGAGCCGCTGACCGAACCGGGTCGCTGCATGCAGCGAGACCGCGCAGGGAACAACTGCCACGCGAAGCCGGTCGGCTGCTAACGGGTCGATGGATGCCACTCCACACCGTGTGGCAGCGCTAATAACGAGCAGCCCAGAGCGATGGGCCGTCTCAAGGTCAGCGCGAAGCCGGTCGGTCGAGACACCAGGCGTCGAAACAACGAGATCCATACCGGCGCTGCTGGCGGTTTCGTATCTAAAGCTACGTGTCGATCAGAAAATTCGACCAGTGATCAGTCCTGACAGCAGCCGCCAGCCTCGCCGCCGAAGTCGACGGCGATCTCGTTCGAAATCGCCTCGTTGACCGCTTCGAGGCGGTCGGCGAGCGCGTCTTGGGCGTCGAGATACTCAGCCATCACTGGGAGTTCGTGGAGTTCACGCTGGGCCTTTTGGACAGCCATCATCGACTTGCGGTCGGCACGACCGGCCTCGCGGTCGACCAGAAACTCGTGACGGAGCTGTTCGAACTCTCGGATCAGCTCCTGGGCTTCGGCATCGTTCTGGACGGCCTCGTTGGCCTCGGTGAACGCCTCGTGTTCGGGGCTGTTGGCGATCCGTTCGCCCAGTTCTCGGCCCAGATCTTCGAGTGATGCGGTTTCGACGCTCATATATTGTTTTCGAGGTCGACGCGCTTCAACCTGCCGAAAGCTGAACAGAGAGCCGGAACCCAGCCAGCGAGTCGACCCGGGGCCACAACCGAGGGGCTTACTACGGCTGGTCGACCATTCGCGAGCGTGTCAGCGATTACGCTGCTCGTCCTGACAATCGTCTCGACGGCAGTTGTCTGGAAGGGAAGCGAGCTACTGGATGTCGCCAGCCAGCGGCTCGCGCTCTACTACGGGCTGCCCGCGGTGGTTCAAGGCGCAGTGATCGTCGCTGTCGGATCGAGCTTTCCCGAACTCGCCAGCGTCGTTCTCGGGGTGTTGCTCCACGACACCTTCGATCTCGGCGTCGGGACCATCGTCGGCTCGGCCATCTTCAACATACTCGTGATCCCGGGAGTCAGTGCGCTGGGCCGGAGTCCACTCCGGATCAACCGAGCGGTCGTTTATAAAGAAGCCCAGTTTTACATGCTTTCTATCGTCGTGCTGTTGCTCACCTTTTCGTTCGGGGCGATTTACAACACCAGCGGTTCACAGACTGTCTCGATTATCGGTCGACCGCTCGCGCTCATTCCGCTCGGGGTGTACGGACTGTATCTATTTATCCAGTATCAAGACATCAGCGACTACGATTCTCCGGTGGCCCCTGCGTCGATCGATATCGGCCGCGAATGGCTCCGGCTGGGTGGCGGGCTGGTGTTGATCGTAGTCGCGGTCGAGGGGCTGATTCGGGCTGCACTCGGCTTCGGTGAGCTGTTCAACTCGCCTGATTTCATCTGGGGATTGGTCGTCATCGCCGCCGGAACGAGCCTCCCCGATGCGATCATGAGCGTCAAGGCGGCCGCCCGCGGTGACGGCGAGGTGAGTTTGTCAAACGTGCTCGGGAGCAATACGTTCGATCTGCTGGTCGCGCTCCCGGTCGGCGTTCTGTTGGTCGGTTCGACGACTGTCGACTTCGCGCTGGCCGTCCCAATGATGGGCGTGCTCACGCTGGCAACGCTCCTGCTGTTTACGCTGATGCGAATCGACCTCTCGATCACGCGCCGGGAGGCCTGGTTCCTCTTGGGATGTTACGGGGTGTTCGTCGGCTGGATCGCCATTGAGACGCTGGGGTATATAGATACGCTGCCGGGCGTCTAATTTCCCCATCGTCTATCAATTGCGAAAATAAAACACATCCCGCTCAAGAAGATACCGACAGAGGCACCGTTTTTCGGTTCGGAAAACAGATAGCCGAACGACATACCTACAATAAACACGACAGCCATCCAGAAACACGTCCAAATAATTCGTGTGCAGATCGTGTTCGGAGACAGCAAACATCGGCGGGCGGTTTCGGTATGCCAAGTTCGGCTATTGGAGGGTTGTGTTGGCACACTTTCGTTTCGTAGAGAATCGGTATAAATACAGTTCGTAGCAGTACTGAATAGCTGGCTCCGAGTGTCACAGCTGACGGTCGCTACTGTTGTTCGACAAAGTCGACCAGATCGGAGAGTTCCCCAGGACTCACGCCGTGGGGTGCGTCGTACAGGTTGTACGTGACTGCTGCACCCAGCTCTTTGAATCGTTCAGCAGCGGCCTCGGATCTGGCCGCAGGGATAATCTGATCGGCACTGCCGGCGGCGACGAAGACGGGTTTGTCGACGATCTCCTCGGGGTCGAGCTCACGGTGCGATTCGGGGAGATAGCCGTGGAGGGCGACGACCCACGCGAAGTCGGCGGGCGATTCCAGCAGCAGCGAGAGGCTGGTGATCGCGCCCTGACTGAAGCCGAGCAGTCCGAGTCGGTCGACGTCAAGATCGTAGGCTTCGGCGGCGGCGCCGACGCTCTCGACGATCAGTCCCAGACTCCGCTCGAAATCCGCCGGGTCGGGCTGGCTCTGGTGGAGCCCGCCGGCCGAGAGATCGAGATCATACCATGTGAACCCACCCTGAAGTCGGTCGGGTGCTCGGAGACTCACGATGTGGTACTCATCGGGAAGCTCCTTGGCAATCGGCAGCAGATCCTGCTCGTTCGCCCCACGGCCGTGAAGAACGAAGACTGCGGGCGCTGGCCCATCGGTCGGTGTTTCGGGTTCGACATGGACGTGTTCAAGCGGAAAGTCTGACATACAGGCCGTTGGGAGCCTACACGTTTAAAATAAAAGTAACACCGGTGTCACCGGTCGACTGGTAGTTCGGAGGCGAATCCCGATTACAGGTTCTCGGCGAGTCGCTGGGCGATCCGCTGTGCGCCCTGGGCCGCGGCGAGGTCCGGTCGATCGGCCGCGACGACGGTGATGTCGCGGTCGAGTTCTTCGGAGAGTCGCTCCTCGAAAACGTCCTCAATACCTGGGATACAGGCCATCCCGCCCGTCAGTGCAATCGGCTTGCCGAGGGCGATCTGGTATGGTTTCATGTGGGTGTTGGCCAACTCCGAGAGGAAGTTGTTGGCGATCTCGTCGACCGCCTCGTCGACGTACTCGTTGAGCGGTTCCATCACACTGCGCGTGATCGTGAACTCGTGGGAGCCGCCGCCGGGCTGCTGAATGACGTCGGTGAACGGTTCGAAGTCGACGAAGTCGCCGTGGTTTTCTTTATATTCGCGCGCGGTGGTCAGGTCGATGTTGACCCGGCCCTGAGTCTCTTCTTCGACCGCGTTGGCGATCCGGCGGTCGACCTCGCCGCCGGTGACCGCGCCGGTCGAAAACGGTTCGAGCTGTTCGGCGTGGCGGTAGGCACAGGCTTCGAGGTTCGTCGAGCCCATGTTGACTGCGATGAACACCTCATCGATCGCTTCGAGCCCGTCGCCCATCGCTGGCACTGCGCCGCAGAGCGACTCGGGGAAGCTTCGGACGAGCTGTTTGCCGATTGGGCTGTTCTCGATGACTTCAGTGAGGTTTTCGAGCCCCTCGTCGTTGTCGATCGTCGGAATCGCGTACACGACAACGCTGTCTTCGGGAATGTCTTGTGCGCGAACGAGTTCGGTGAAGAACTTCGCTGCCAGTGCCGCGCGGTCTTCGTCTTCAGGAAGGCCGGACCGGAGCATGAACTCGACGGTATCGGGGTACTCCTGAGCGGCCTGTTCGCCGTACAGCACCTTTTCCTCGCCGGTAAGTGCGTCCTTGTAGGTCGCCAGACAGGTGAGTGTCCGGACGGTTTCGACCTCGCCGTTTTTCGGATACTGGAGTACCGTTCGTGTGCTGCCGAGTTTGACCCCCACGGGGGTTGTTTCGCGTGCGTCGCTCGTGCCGTCAAACGCGCCGTCTTCGGTTTCGTCTGCCATGATTAGGTAGTGAGATGGGTCACGCAAGTGAGGCCAGTGTTGCGACGTACAGCAAACTCAGACGATGGTCGCCAGCAGTAAACGATCGGTCGTGTGTCGGCTCGGCGAATCGGTCGACCGATCCAACGAGGTCGGATTCGACACTGTGTGTGATCCACCGGAGCTGTCGGTAGTAGGCGACCGCCTGTTTCGTTCGGTCGTGTCCACCAACGCGGACGAGAAAATCCAGCCACTCGTCACGAAGTCCATCGGCGAGCGTCGACTCCGGAAGCGCCGAGAGAAACGGTCGCGAAAGCTGGTCGAGTTGCTGACGTTCTGACTGGAGCGCGAGCAGCTGGCGGAACTGCTCGTCGCGAACCGAGTCGTCCGGCTTGCGCGCCGACCCCGTTGCTCGCGACGGCTGGTCGTCGACCGGCTCTGCACCGGCCAACTCCCGCAGTTCGGACGCGTCGTACTCCCGTGGATTTACTGTCATCGTCTGTGGGCTGCTGTGTCGTCGGGTGGTCACCCGCGTCGTGCCCTGAACAACAGTATCTCATGGATGAATATCAGCATTCTGGTGAATGCCGAACTCGCCTTCCAGCGAGTCCAACTGGTTCGGCTTGGTTACGGTGTCGTAACGCCTAAGGGTCAAACGACCGTTTTAGTGGATAATGAACCTACCTATTAGTCCTCCAGGGAGGTGGCCCCATGGGAATTGAGATCAAAGAGTCAGGGGTCACAGACCACGAGGTCGCCGAGATGGAGCAGTTCGTCTACGATTATCTGTCAGCGAGCGTCCAGACCGAAGACGACGGCGGCCGAATGCGCTGGTACCCGTGGCACAGCGCTGACTACCGGTTCAACCACATCAAAAACGTCGTCGACCTCGCCAGAGAGATAGCTAAAAAAGAGGGTGCAGATCTGGATGTCGTTACGGTCGCGGCCATCTTTCACGACATCTCGAAGCTGGAAGCTCCACAGGACATTCACGCCGAAGAGGGAGCCAGCGTCGCCCGCGAGTATCTCACGAGTCGGTGTGAGTTTCCCCAGTCGTTCATCGAAGAGGTGTGTGCGGCTATCGAGGCGCACTCGCACCATGGCTCGTTGAGCGACCTTTCGCTGGAAACCCAGTGTCTGATCGAGGCAGACATTCTCGACAAGATCGGCGCCAACGGTACGGCGCTCATGCTGTTGCGGATGGGCTACGAGGCCCGAACCCACATGGATGCTGCCCGGATGGTCGACCGTGTGTTCCAGCGCGGCAAGGACCATGTCGAACGGCTCGAATCGGATACCGCCGAATCGATCGCCCACCAGCGACTCAAGCGCGTCAAGTGGTTCCGCGAGTGGCTCGAAGAGGAGGTCGCCGAGATGGACACCGAGCGAGATTCCACCGAGAACTGAGCCATAGACTCGGGAAGAACGGTCGAGTTTTTACGCCGATGGAGACACTGTTTAGGCCAGCCAGCGCCTTCGTGAACACAGAGTAATGCAGTCTCCAGAGTTCCATATCGGGTTTATCAGCCTGCTGGTCGGCACACAGGTGTTTTTTACCGCACTGTCGGTACTCGACGTTCGCCACGCCGACCGGCTCGTCGACCGTAAACGCGAGTGGCTCGCCGAAACCCTCGATATCGACGACCCCGACGAACTCCGTGGCTACCACCGACTCACCACGGCCTTCTCGGAGCTTCAGTCGTGGCTCGGCCTCGTCGTGCTCCTGATCGTGCTGTACGCTGGCGCGCTCGACTGGGCGGTCGGACTCCTCGCCGCGACCGGGGTGTCGACTGTCGTTCAGGGCATCCTCTTTTTCGGCGGCCTCCTTGTCGCCGCACAGCTGTTTTCGCTCCCGTTCAGTATCGTCTCGACGTTCGGCATCGAGGAGGTGTTTGACTTTAATCAACAAACACCTCGTCTGTTCACCCGCGACAAACTCGTCACCGTCGGTATCTCGCTCGTTTTCACGACAATTCTCGGCGGTGCGGTGCTCACCTTTATAAGCGCGCTGCCGACGCTGTGGCCGCTGGCCGCCTGGCTGCTGTTCGTTGCCTTCTCGCTCGTCATGCAGATTCTCTACCCGCGCGTGATCGCCCCGCTGTTCAACGAGTTCGAATCCGTCGACGAAGGCGAGTTGCGCGAGGCCGTCGAAGACGTCTTCGAGCGGGCGGGATTCAGTACGAGCGAGATCTACACGATGGACGCTAGCCGCCGCTCGACGCAACTCAACGCCTACTTTATTGGGTTTGGTCGGACAAAGCGAGTCGTGCTGTTCGACACCTTGGTCGACTCGATGGCGATTCCCGAACTCCAGGGTGTTCTCGCTCACGAACTCGCCCACTGGAAGGAAGCCCACATCTGGAAACAGTTCGCCGCCAGTGCGGTCAGAATGGGGATCGTTTTCGGGGCTCTCGGACTGCTCGTCTCTTTCGGCCCGTTATATACTGCGTTCGGGATTCCCGAGACGGCGACCTACGCGGGGCTCCTGCTTGCGGTCCTGATCGTCGGCCCACTGCTCCAGTTCACCGCACCGCTTTCGAACAGGCTCTCGCTGAAACACGAACGCGAGGCAGACGCCTTCGCGGCCGATGTGATGGGCCCGAGACCAATGGTCGACGCACTGGCTCGACTGGCGAATGAAAACCTCGCTAACCCGTTCCCACATCCCCTGTACGCGACGTTCCACTACAGCCATCCGCCGATCCCCGAACGAATTCGGCTGCTGCAGGAGCGCAGCGATGGCGATGAAGGAGCGAGAGACAGCGATGGAACCGCTGGAGTAGCCGCCGACTAACATGGCCGACGCAGGGTCCTACGTTCTCATCGTCGACTGCGAGCGGTCGACCACCATCGACGTGGGCGCGCTCGGGTCGCTATCGTTCGAGGCTGGCTGCTACGCCTACGTTGGCAGCGCGTTCGGTCCTGGTGGGCTCTCGCGTGTCGACCGCCACCGCCGGACTGCGGCCGGTGATCACAACGTTCGACACTGGCACGTCGACTACCTGCTGGGGTCGGACGCGACCCGGCTGGACGCTGTCGAAACGTTTCCCGACCGCGACATCGAATGTGCGTTAGCGCGAGCCTACTCGGAGGCAGGATGTCGACGCGTCGACTCGTTCGGGGCCTCCGACTGCGGCTGTGTGAGTCATCTGTGGGGACCGGCCGACGGATCGATGCTTGCTGCGGTATGTCACTCGATCGGAGAGTAGTGATTGGCTACCGATCGTACAGCGACCGACTGAATATGTGCGGTTTTGAGGCTTCGATGGTGAACGCGAGTAATGCTCCGTCGACAACTCGGAACGAGCCTGTATGCCGGGCTCTTGTTTACCGTCCTCGGGCTCGTTTCGTGGGCAAGCGTCCAACCGTTTATCTTTCCGAGTCTCGGTCCGTCGGCGTTTATTCTCGCCTCTCGATTATCCTCACGAGTTGGGGGATGTTCGCTACGGACCTCATTCACGCGCCAGCCTGTGTGACGACGCTGATGGCCTCGCTCGGTCTGCTCTCAACGCCGATTCAGGTCACCATCATCGTCGTGAGCGTCGTCATCCTCGTCGAGTTTCACGCTGGCGTGCTCGTGGTGTTTAAACACCTCGTCGGAGGCACGCATCCGCGTTACTGAGTGGGCGAATAGCGCGAATCAAACCCGAGAAACGAAAACAGACCGGCTGCTCAGTCGTCGCTCGAAACGGCCTCGGCGTCGAGTTGGGCGTCGACCGCGGCCGAGGCGGTTTCTGGCAGTTCTTCGCGCACGTCGTCTGCGCCCTCGTTTTCGATCACGTTGGCGTAGGCGTCTGGGAAGACGCGAACGAAGTTCCCGAGTTCGGCCGCCCAGTCGTCGAGCAGTTCAGCCGCCCGCTCGCTCCCGGTGTACTCGGCGTGGTTCTCGATCATCCGCGTCAGCATCCGTTCGTCCTGAGCGGTGAGTTCCTCGGAGAGTGTCGCCATGCCCGTGTTGAGCTTGGATTCGAACTCGCCGTCGACGTCGTAGACGTAGGCGACACCACCGGACATTCCGGCGGCGAAGTTCCGGCCCGTCTCGCCGAGCACGGCGACAACGCCACCGGTCATGTACTCACAGCCGTGGTCGCCAACGCCTTCGACGACCGCCTTGACACCGGAGTTCCGGACGCCGAAGCGCTCGCCGGCGACGCCGTTGATGTAGGCCTCCCCCTGGGTTGCCCCATAGAGCGCGACGTTGCCGATCAGGATGTTCTCGTCGGCCTCGTAGCCCGCGGTCTCGGGCGTCTGGACGATCAGTTTCCCACCAGAAAGGCCCTTGCCCACGTAGTCGTTTGCCGCGCCGGTGAGATCCATCGTCACACCCGAGGCGAGAAACGCCCCGAAGCTCTGGCCCGCGATCCCGTCGAACTTGATCGAGATCGTGTCGTCGCCGAGCCCTTCACCGCCGTAGCGGCCCGAAATCGTATTCGAGAGCGTTGCGCCGACCGCGCGGTCGACGTTGCTGATCTCGTGGTCGAGTTGGACGCGCCGACCTGATTCGAGCGCGGCGTCGGCCTCGTCGATCAGCTGCCAGTCGAGCTGGGTCTCGATGTCCTCGTGGTCCTGTTCGCGGACCTTTCGGCGCTGGTCGCCCGCCGTGGGCGCGATGACCGTCGACAGATCAAGATGTTTGGCCTTCGGATGGTCGGTCTCGCGCTGGCTGAGAAGTTCGGGCCGTCCGATCATCTCGTCCAAGGACGTGAAACCGAGTTCGGCCATGATCTCGCGTAGTTCCTGGGCCATGAACGTCATGTAGTTGATGACGTGCTGTGGCTGACCCGGGAACCGGTTGCGGAGCTTTTCGTCTTGGGTGGCGACGCCGACCGGACAGGTGTTGGCATGGCATTGCCGGGCCATCACACAGCCCGCGGTGACGAGCGCCGCGGTCCCGAAGGTGTACTCCTCGGCTCCGAGCAGCGCGGCGATCGCGACATCGCGGCCGGTTTTCATCCCGCCGTCGGCCGAGATCTTGATCCGGTCGCGGAGGCCGGTCGCACACAGCATCTGGTTGGCTTCGGCGAGTCCGAGCTCCCAGGGGAGCCCGGCGTTTTTGATCGACGTCTTCGGCGAAGCCCCGGTCCCACCGGAGTCGCCGGAGATGTGGACCACGTCGGCCTTCGCTTTGGCGACACCCGCGGCGATCGTTCCGATCCCTGCCTCACTTACGAGTTTGACGTTGATGTCCGCCTCGGGGTTGGCGGCTTTCAGATCGAAGATCAGCTGTTTGAGGTCCTCGATCGAGTAGATGTCGTGCAGCGGTGGCGGCGAAATAAGGCCGACCCCCGGCGTTGCATACCGGACATGCGCGATCATCTCGTTTACTTTTCGACCGGGGAGATGGCCACCTTCGCCGGGTTTCGAACCCTGGGCCATCTTGATCTGAATCTCCTCGGCCGAACTCAGGTACTGGGAGGTGACGCCGAAGCGACCGGAGGCGACCTGCTTGACGTTGCACTCCTTTTCGGTGTCGAAGCGTTCCGGTGGCTCGCCACCCTCACCCGTGTTGGATTTGCCACCAATTCGGTTCATCGCCATCGAGTTGACCTCGTGAGCCTCCGGCGAGAGGCTCCCGAGACTCATCGCCGCAGTCGAGAAGTTCGTGACGATCTCGTGAACCGGCTCGACCGCTTCGAGCGGAACCGACTCACGATCCGAACTGAACTCGAGCAACCCACGAAGCGTCTGGAGGTTCTGGGTCTGTTCGTTGATCAGGTCGGCGAACTCCGAGTAGCGCTCGTAGTCGCCGCTTCTGACCGCCTGCTGGAGCGTCCCCACCGTCTTCGGGTTCCACTGGTGGTAGATTCCCGACGAGCGGTGTTCGTACTCACCCTGGGTTTCGAGTTCGGGGTCGACACCGAAGCCGACCGTGTGGCGGGTCCGTACATCGTCTTCGATCACGTCGAGACCGATGCCTTCCGTTCTGATCTCGGTGCCCTCGAAGTACTCGGCGATCAGATCGGAGCTAAGCCCGACAGCCTCGAAGATCTGGGCACCCTGATACGATTCGACCGTGGAAATACCCATCTTGGCCATGATCTTCAGTAGGCCGTGTTCGAGCGCGTTGATGTAGCCCGCGATGGCCTCCTCTTCGTCTGCGCCGTCGGGTCCAGCACAGAGATCCGAAATCGTCTGATAGGCTAGATACGGGTTGACCGCGCCCGCGCCGTAGCCGACCAGCGTGGCGAGGTGGTGAACTTCGCGTGGGTCGCCCGACTCGATGACGAGGCCGACGTCGGTCCGCAGTCCGTGGCGGACGAGGTCGTGGTGGACCCCGCCAGTCGCAAGGAGGCTCGGAATCGGAATCCGCCCCTCGCCCGTATTGCGATCCGATAGCACGATGATGTCCGCACCCGCCTCGATTGCCTCACGGGCGTCGGCGCGAAGGCGCTCGATAGCGTCTTCGAGATCCGTCTCGGGATCGTACGTCATCTCCAGGGTCGTCGACTCGAAGCCGTCGGCGTCTCGCGAGAGATCCTTGATCGAGGCGGTCTGTTCGTCGGTGAGAACAGGTGAGTCGAGAACGAGCTGGTGGGCGTGTTCGGGCGTCTCGTCCATCAGATTCCGCTGCTTGCCGAGCCGCGATTGGAGGCTCGTGACGAGTTCCTCGCGGATGTAGTCGATTGGCGGGTTCGAGACCTGGGCGAAAAGCTGTTTGAAATAGGTGAACAGCGGTCGGTTGAACTCGCCGAGCACCGAGAGGGGCGTGTCGTCACCCATCGAGCCGACCGGGTCCTTGCCCTGGTTGGCCATCGGTTCGAGCAGGTGGTTGAGCTGGTCGGTCGTGTAGCCGAAGGCCGCCTGGTGGGCCCGAAGCCCGTCGACGTCGTCCTGTGGTGCGAGACTGTCGCCCGCGATGTCGTCGAGATCCTGTTGGTGTTCGTCGACCCACTCGCCGTAGCGGTCGTCGATGAGTTCGTCGAACACCTCGGCATCGGGGATGACGCGACCCTCCGCTGGGTCGGCAACGAAGATCTCGCCGGGCTGGAGTCGACCGCGCTCGGTAATCTCGCTGGGTTCGGTGTCGATCGCGCCGACCTCGCTGGCGACGATGAGGCGGTTGTCCTGAGTGACGTCGTACCGGCAGGGTCGCAGCCCGTTGCGGTCCAAGACGGCCGAGATCTTCTCGCCGTCGGTTGCAGCGACGAGCGCGGGGCCATCCCACGGCTCGATCAAGCTGGCGTGGTAGTCGTACCACTCGCGACGTTCGGGGTCCATCCGATCGTCGTTCTCGTGGGCTTCCGGGATTAGCATCCGGAGAACGTGCGGGAGTTCCCGGCCCGAGTGAAGCAGGAGTTCGACCGCGTTGTCGACGCTGGCCGTATCCGACTGGTCGGCTTTCGTGATCGGCTTGAGCGTCTCGATGTCCTCGCCGAACGCCTCGTCTTCGAGCGCCGACTCTCGGGCGCGCATCCAGTTGATATTTCCTCGAATGGTGTTGATCTCGCCGTTGTGGATGATCTTGCGGTACGGGTGGGCGAGATGCCACGCGCCGAGCGTGTTGGTCGAAAACCGGGCATGGACCAACACGAGCGTGCTCTTGATTCGCTCGTCGCTCAGATCCGGATAGTACGTTTCGAGCTGCTCGCTGGTGAGCAATCCTTTATATACGACCGTTTTGCGGTCGAGCGAACAGACGTAGAATCGCCCCGCGCCTTCGATCTCGTCGACCGCAGCCTCGATCTCCTTGCGCGCGAGGTATAGCGCGCGGTCGAACTCGTCGGTCGACAGTCCGTCAGGGGCGACAAATACCTGCCACGCGTCGGGCTCGGAGTCGACGGCGGTTTTGCCGAGTTCGCTGTTGTCGGTCGGGACGTCCCGCCAGTCGATGGCTTCGAGATTGTACTCGGCGAGCGTTGCTTCGAACAGGTCGACGATGTCGGCGCGAACCGCGTCGTTTTGCGGCATGAAAACCGAGCCGACCGCGTACGTTTCAGGGAGATTGCCGACGACGGCCTCGAAAAACTCGTCAGGCCGCTGGATGGTGATTCCAGCCCCATCGCCGGTGTTTTTCTCTGCGCCCGTCGTGCCGCGGTGTTCGAGATTACAGAGCAGTTCGATCCCGTCTTCGACGACGCTGTGAGAGGCACCGCCGTCGAGGTCGACGACAGCCCCTACACCGCAGTTCGATCGCTCATCAGTCGGGTCCGCAAGCCCAACTGTCCCATCGTACGCGTGTTCATCACGCGCATGGGTATCACTGTGTGGCTTGGTCATACATGGACAGAACAATCGGTGAAATAAATGCCTACTGATGAAGGGATAAGGGTTCCTTACCCACATATTAGGAAGTTGAAGGTCATTGATCTTCATAGTACTACATAAATTATAATAGCGAGTTACTGTACGCCGTGGCGAACAGATAGGACACGGTGTCGACGAGACTGCCGAACACGAACGAGCGTTGGTCAGCGATGGCGGGACGTCAGTAGTTTTTCGCGAAATACGCCGTCTGGGTCGCGGGCTCGTCACAGATCGCACATGTGTCGCTTTCGTCGACCGCCTCGTCGTCGTCAAACGGACACATGACGATCTCCGCAGAGAGTGGTTCTTTGATCGGCTCTTCGCAATCCTCGTCGCCACACCACGGCACTTTGACGTAGCCGTTGTTCGGCCCAAGCGTGCCGAGAATCTCCTCGCGTGAGTTTGCCTCACGGACGTTCTCCTCTAAGTTTTCTTCGGCAGTGGCGTACAGTTTGGCGTACACCTCGTCGAAGTGATCGTGGACCGTCTCGGCGATCTCCTCGCGGGGTTCGACCGTCGACTCGCCGTCCGGCCGATGGACCACGGTGATCTCGTCGTCGTCGACCTCGTGGGGGCCGATTTCGAGTCTCACGGGAACGCCCTTGAGCTCCCACTCGTTGAACTTGAAGCCGGGGTTGCGCTCGTCGCGGTCGTCGAGTTCGACCCGGATGCCCGCGTCGACCAGGTCGTCGTAGACACCCTCGGCGTACTCAAGCACGTCGTCTTTGGTGTCCTCCTGCCAGATCGGGACGATGACGACCTGTTCGGGCGCGACGGTTGGGGGCAAAACGAGCCCTTGGTCGTCCGAATGCGTCATGATCAGTGTGCCGATCGCACGCCACGACAGCCCCCACGAGGTGGTGTGGGCCGGTTGGGTTTCCTCGTCTTCATCGGAGAAGGTGATGTCGAACGCCTCGGCGAAGGAGGTGCCGAGGTGGTGGCTGGTACCTGCCTGGACGGATTTGCCGTCCGGCATCAGTGCCTCGACTGTTGTTGTCGTGTGCGCGCCGGGGAACTTGTCGTGGTCGGGTTTCTGGCCCTTGAGTACGGGAATCGCCAGCAGATCCTCGTACAGTTCGGCGTACTGATCGAGCCGGGTCATCGTCTCATCCCACGCCTCGTCGTGGGTCTGGTGAGCCGTGTGACCCTCCTGCCAGAGGAATTCTTTCGTCCTGAAAAAGGGCTTCGTCTCTGTTGCTTCCCACCGGACGACCGAGCACCACTGGTTGACTCGCATCGGGAGATCACGGTGGCTGCGGACCCACTGAGCCATGTACGGCGCGATAATCGATTCGCTCGTGGGGCGGACCGCGAGTCGCTCTTCGAGTTTCTCGTGGCCGCCGTGGGTGACCCACGCCACCTCAGGGTCGAAGCCTTCGACGATGTCCTTTTCGCGTTCGAGGTAGCTTTCGGGGATCATCATCGGGAAGTAGGCATTCTGAACGCCCGTCGACTTGAATTTGCGATCGAGTTCCTGTTGGATGTACTCCCAGAGGGCGTACCCGCGCGGGCGCGTGACGATGAACCCGCTCATGCCTTCGGGGCCGTAGTTTGCGAGGCCAGCTTTCTGGACGACTTCGGCGTACCACTCGCCGGTGTTGTACTGTTTACGTTCGGTAATACCGAGGTCTTGGTCGCTATCGCTACTCATTGGCGAATCTCCGTCCAGCGGACAAATAAACTCGGTGTGTTCACGCTGGTCTACTCACACCCTAACTGACCTATCAGGTTACCAACGGTCGTGGTACCACGTCTCGGAGAAGTCTTATCCGTGGGTGGGCCATACGTTTGTTTGCAATGGCACACGGTAAAGTTGACTTCTTCAACGACACAGGTGGCTACGGTTTCATTTCGACTGACGATTCTGACGACGATGTATTCTTCCACATGGAAGATGTCGGCGGCGAGGATCTTACAGAGGGCGAGGAGATCGATTTCGATATCGAACAGTCTCCCAAAGGCCCACGAGCGACCAACGTCGTTCGTAACTAACTGACTACACTGTCGCCTTCGGGCGACACTGCAACACTTCATTTTTGAGCGTCCTACACACGAGAGCCGATCGGCTGCGCGTTTAATGACTTACCCTCGATAGCGGTGGCCTTGGTCGACCTTACCGATCGAGCACGGCGTCTTCATACGTTGCAATCACCGAGAGAATCTCGCTTCGTTGGGCCTCATTGACGCCGTTTTGGACGAGTGCCTGCTCCAAATAGTCGACGAGTATACTGAAATCCACCGGTGAGATGTCGAGGCTTGCGTGGGCTTCTCGCATCTCCCTGCCGGAGTAGTCGGCCGGACCACCAGTGACCATACTGAGAAACTCCGTCTGGTGGGTTCGAAGCGAGTTCATATCCGTCTCATCGAAGTACTCACGGAGCTGTTGGTCGTGACAGACCATCTGGTAGAAATCCCGCACAACACCCTCGACGCCCTCCTGCCCACCGATGGCTGCGTACAGCGACTCCGACATGCGTTACAGTACGATACGAATAGCGGTTATAAATAGCTGTGTTAGATTCGTTCTGCGACCTTCCGAACCATCTCGTAGTCGGCGTCCGAGTACGCTATTACCCGAACATCCTGTACCGTCGACGAGGTGTAGTCGTCGACCACCGAACAGACCAGCTCCGCTCCACGCTCGAATCCGAATCCAGCTGCGCCGGTTCCCAGGATCGGTATCACGAGCGACTGACAGCCCAGTTCGTCCGCCTTTTCGAGTGCGTTTTCTGTCGCGGCCTGAATACTCTCTTCGGTGGCCCTGCCGTCTCCATAGTGGGCCATTGCTGCCGCGTGAATCACGTACTCCGCGTCGAGGTCATAGGCGTCAGTTACCACGACTTCGCCGAGGTCGACCGGGCCCTTGTCTATTGCTTCCTCGTTGAGTTTCTCGCCCGCGGCGCGGCGGAGTGCACCGGCGACGCCGCTTCCCATTCGAAGACTCGTTCCGGCCGCGTTGACTAGTGCATCGGCGCTCTGGGCGGCGATATCGCCGTGGACCACTGAGAACTCCATATCAGTAGTTGCTGGCTACATCCCCGTAAACACTGGTTACGGTACGGAAAACGGACTCTCAGTCTCGCGCCACTCCCACCCCGGCAGCCGCGTCTGGAATCCCGCCGCCAGCGCCGCATCCAGATCGTCGACGCCCGCCTTCTGTCCGTCGTCGCCGTGGGTATGGATATCCGTGAAATGAAACGTCGCCTGCGCCAACAGCGCCAGCGGCTGGCCTCCAGCGATCGTTGCGGCCAACTCTCGACCCAAGATCTCGTCGACGATGAAGCCCGGATAGTCGCCCTCGACATCCAGTTCTCGCAGGAGGCCGACGTAGCCCGCGACGTTGACCGCCACCTCGCCGTCGGCGAACACCATGTCGACCTCGTTTTTATAAGCAGCTTTGCTCACGGAGTCGACGTCGGTTTCGAACAGTGTTCCGAGCCGGTCGCGGGTCTCGTTGATGATCGGGACGACCGTCGGCGCGCGCTCGCGGACCCACCTGTACTCGGCGTCGACACGCTGGGATGTGAGATTCATATATCGACCCAGAATCGCAGTTCGCTTACGTCTTTGCGAAGGGTTTTATAACGAGGGTTGTATACTGTCGAGTAAGCGGGTTTTCACTGTCTGTTCCCGCAGTCGCACCTATCGAAGAGTCCTTTGAGAGTATGTTCCATACCGACCACCGCTCGCGGACCACAGTACACCGAAACGTGCTGGCAGCGACCGCCACTAAGCGGTCGACGATAGGGAGCCACGCCCGACACAACACGAATTTCTTCGACTTATGAGTTCAGTAGACAAGCAGCTCGACGATTTGAAAGCAGAGATCGACACCGAGGTTCCGGCCGATATCACCGTCTCCGGCGTCACCTACGAGGGCCCGGAGCTGGTGATCTACACCCCTCACCCAAAGCGGTTCGCCCGCAACGGGGATCTCGTCCGAAACCTCGCCAGCAAACTCCGAAAACGAATTACGGTTCGACCGGACCCCGAAGCGCTCTCCTCGCCGAAAGCCGCCGAAGACGAAATCCTTTCAGTGATCCCTGATGAGGCTGGTGTCACCGATCTCGATTTCCACCAGGACACCGGCGAAGTCGTCATCGAGGCGGAAAAACCCGGCATGGTAATCGGTCGACACGGCTCGACGCTCCGCGATATCACCAAACAGGTCGGCTGGACTCCCGAGGTCGTCCGGACGCCACCGATCGAATCGTCGACCGTCTCCAACGTCAGAAACTTCCTCAAGCAGGAGCGTGACGACAGACGCGATATTCTCGAACGCGTGGGTCGACAGATTCACCGCGAGGAGATCGGCCGCGATCAGTGGGTCCGCATCACGACGCTGGGTTGCTGCCGTGAGGTCGGACGCGCGAGTTTCATTCTGTCGACTGCAGAGACGCGAATCCTCATCGACTGCGGCGACAAACCCGGCGCGGAGGGTGAAGTGCCCTACCTACAGGTGCCCGAAGCCCTCGGCTCAGGAGCCAACTCGATCGACGCCGTCGTTCTCACTCACGCCCACCTGGATCACTCGGCACTACTGCCACTCTTATTTAAATACGGCTACGACGGCCCGATCTACTGTACGGAGCCGACACGCGATCTGATGGGCCTCCTTCAGTTGGACTATCTGGATGTCGCAGCCAAAGAGGGTCGAGCCCCACCCTACGAATCCGAACAGGTCCGCGAAACGATCAAACATACCATCCCGCTCGAATACGGCAACGTGACCGATATCGCACCGGACGTAAAAATCACGTTCCACAACGCGGGCCACATTCTCGGTTCAGCGGTCACCCACTTCCACATCGGTGACGGCCTCTACAACGTCGCCTTCTCGGGCGACATCCACTACACCGACACCCGCCTGTTCAACGGTGCGGTCAACGACTTCCCCAGAGTCGAAACGCTCGTCATGGAGTCGACGTACGGCGGTCGAAACGACTATCAGACCGATCAGGAAGACTCGGAAGAAAAACTGCTCGAAGTGATCAACGAAACCTACGACGACGGTGGGAAGGTACTGATTCCGGCGTTCGCCGTGGGACGATCACAGGAGATCATGCTCGTGCTCGAAGAGGCGATGCGAACCGGCAAGATTCCGACGATGCCAATCCATCTCGATGGGATGATCTGGGAGGCGACCGCGATCCACACCACCTACCCCGAGTACCTTCGCGACGACCTCCAGAACCGAATTTTCCACGACGATCAAAACCCGTTCCTCGCCGAGCAGTTCAACCACATCGATGCCGGTGAAGAAGAACGGCAGGAGGTCGCAGATGGTGATCAGTGTATCATCCTCTCTACCTCCGGGATGGTCACTGGCGGCCCAATCATGTCGTGGCTTCGTCACGTTGGGCCCGACCCGGACTCAAAACTCGTCTTCGTCGGCTACCAGGCGCAGGGAACGATGGGTCGACGGATCCAGAACGGCTGGAACGAGATCCCGATGAACGACAGCTACGGCGGTGGTCGATCGAACACACTCAAACTGAATCTGGGCGTCGAAACCGTCGACGGCTTTTCAGGCCACGCGGATCGAAAAGGGCTGATGGATTTCGTCCGGACGATGAACCCACGACCCGAAAAAGTACTCTGTGTCCACGGTGACGAACGCTCGGTTCAGGACCTCTCGTCGGCGCTCTACCACGAGTTCAACATGCGGACGTTCGCACCGAAAAACCTCGAAACGTTCCGATTCAGATAGTTGCTGTCGACGCTGCAGGACTCTCACCGCTCGGCGAACTCGTTTAGCGCAGTTCTTTCCACTCTCTGGCGCACTCCGGACAGGTCCGGACCGAAAAGACCTCGTCGGGGTCGTTTGCCTTTTTCAGCGTTTCTCCACAGCCTGCGCAGATAATTCGCCCGTAGTTGTCTTTGTCCAACTCGCCCTCGCGGAGTCCTTTCCGAGTCGACTTCATTGGAACGTGGTAGGAACGCCACCGTAAAAACCTCTTGGCTGTGGAGAACTGTTGAACATCGGAACAATCGAGTCGAAACGTTTGGGATGGGGGCCTCCGACCAGTCGAGTGTGTCCCGTCGTCGACTGTTCGGCTCGCTCTGTGGGTTCGTCTTTCTGGTCAATCTCGCCCGGATCGTTTTCGCCCCACTGCTGGACGTCTTCATCGTCGAGTTCGCTATCGGCGAAGAGACTGCGGGCTTCATCGCGACGCTGGCGTGGATCGGAAGTGCGTCGCTCAGACTGCCGGCCGGGTGGCTGCTAACCCGTGTCCCGCGCCATTGGGTCGTGCTCATCTCCGGCGGAGTGCTCACGACCTCTGCAGGGCTGGCAGCCGCAGCCGTCACGGTTCCACAACTGATGGCTGGCGCGTTTCTCATGGGAATCGCCTCGGGGAGCTACTTCGTGGCGGCCAACCCGCTTTTGAGCGAGCTGTTTCCAGAGCGCATCGGCCGTGTAATGGGAATTCACGGCACCGCCAGCCAGATCGCCGCCGTGATCGCCGCGCCGTTCGTCGCACTCTCGGTGATTGTCGACTGGCGACTCTCGTTCGTTCTCATCTCGGTCGCCGCCGCGGGCGTGACCCTACTGACATGGCAGGAAGCCAGGAAAACCGCGCTTCCGGCAGTGGGTCTCGATGATCAGTCGGTGCTCGGTGCGGCGCGCCGCGAGTGGAAGGTGATCCTCACCGGGATCGTCATCATCGGGGCTGCATCGTTCCTCTGGCAGGGGCTGTTCAACTTCTACGAACTCTACATGCGCGCGAAAGGGTTCGCTCCGAGCGCCGCAGAGGGAATGTTGACGCTCGTGTTCGCTGCGGGCGTTCCGGCCTTTTTTGTCGGCGGCCAACTCGCCGACAGACTCCCGATCATCCCGTACCTGCTAGGGATCTTGGGGTCGTTCGTCGGCTGTGTACTGCTCTTGGTGAGCGCCGAAGGGGTAGTGGCACTCGTCATTGCGACGACGATGATCGGCTTCGTAATCCACACGCTGTACCCAGCGGTCGACACCTATCTGTTGGCGACACTGCCGGACGAGAGTCGGGGAAGCGGCTACGCAGTGTTCAGCGCGACCGCGATGGCTGTTCAAGCGACTGGCTCGGCGGCGGTCGGCACGTTGGCCGAAAGCGGAATGGGATACGACCTGATATTCGCCCTGTTCGCGCTCGGGTTGGGACTCTGTGTGGTGGGGCTCGGGGTCGGCTGGCGGCTCGACAAACTGCCGTCGTGAACCGGCAACGAGCCGCCGAACCGAGGGGCATATCCCCGAACAGTTCCTATGCAATCCAACGAATGGAGTACGTCCAAGAGCGGATCACAACGCTCCACGAGCTGTGTGCGCCCCAGCCGACTGGACCGACCGACAGAACGGCGGTCGTCGTCCCGATGACCGAACGCGAGTACGGTGGACTCGCAGCCGAGAACGTTCTCTCGGAGCTCGCCGCAGTCGACCCCGGGCGAGTCGTGATCCCGCTTCGAGCCACACCCGAGACGGTCGAGCCGTTTTGCGAGTGGGTCGACAGCTTCGATCTCTCGGCGACGGTGTTGTGGTGTAGCGGCCCACGCGTCGACCGGCTGCTTGCCGACCACAGCCTCGACGGTGAGGCTGGAAAGGGCCGAGACGTCTGGCTCGCACTCGGCCAGGTTCTCGACTGGCCGTACGTCGTCTGCCACGACGCCGACACCAAAACCTACGACCGGTGGGACGTGCCGCGCCTCCTCTTTCCGCTCGAACACGGCCACTCGTTCAGCAAGGGCTACTACGCCCGCGTCGAGAACAACGCGCTGTTCGGTCGGCTGTTTCGCCTGTTCTACGCGCCGCTGGTTCGAACGCTCGCCGACGAAACCGATGCGCGAGTGATCGACTACCTCTCGGCGTTCCGCTACGCACTGGCTGGCGAGTTTGCGGCAACGGGCGAACTTATCTCGAAGCTTCGTGTTCAGCGGTCGTGGGGGCTCGAAATCGGGACGGTAGGCGATGCCTACCGGCACGCAGGCTTCGAAAGAACGGCCCAAGTCGACCTCGGGGCCTACGAACACGACCACCGCGCGGTCAGTGGACCCGCGGGCCTCTCGGAGATGAGCGGTGCGGTGGGCGATGCCCTCTTTCGCGTTGCGAGCGAACACGGCGTCGACCCCGAGTACACCACTCTCCCGGGGCGGTACCGGTCGGTTGCCGCCCGGTTCGTCGAGCAGTACGCGGTGGATGCGGCGTTCAACGGCCTCAGTTACGACAAGAGCGACGAGCTCGCTCAGGTCGACGCCTACAGCGCGACGATCAGCGAGCCGAGCGTCGACAGCCGGCTCCCCGCGTGGAGCAACGCACCGGTTTCGCCGGCGGCGGTCGCCGAGGCCGCGGCCGCCGACCGGGCGGCCGCCAGCGCCGACCCGAACGCGATTTCGGCGAACGGCTCGCAGCCGAGACTCGACGAGCCGACCGACCAACCCGGTCGACGGTGAGAAGGCGACAGACCGATACAGTCGCCCGACCCAGACAGAACATATGTCGACCACACACGACGAGTTGGCGGGCGTCGTCGATCTCTTCGGTGCACTACGGCACGCCGAACTCGCCAGCGCGCTGGCCGAACTCGCATATAAACAGGGGACACACGTCGACGAACCGGCGCTACATGCGGCGATCGAAGCCGCCATCGACTCGTATGCGCTCGTCGAGTTCGAGCCCGTTGAATCCGATCTCTACGAATCCGGACCTGTCGAGGGCGAAGGTGGTGGCGATCCGCTCGTGGCAGTCGGTCCGACCGCGTTTCCCAGCCTCCCGCCGAATGCCGAGGACCTCCCGCACATTCTCGACGTCGAGCGGCGCACGGTCGACCGCGACCGACTCGCCGACCACGTCTGCCAGCGGCTCAGTTCGGAAACCGACGGTGTCGTCGAGGCCGATAACGCTGAGCGCGCCGCCGAGTTGTTGGATGTAAGCTACGATATCGAGGCCTGGGCAGCCGTCGAGACAGCCGCAGTCAGATCGAAACTCGAACCCCTCCTCCCGCAGGATTAAGAGGACACCACCCAACGGAGAGATATGGACTTGACTGGCATACGCCAGTACACACCATCGGAGTTGGCCGATCCCGAGCGCGAGGCGGCGGTGCTCGCCCCGATTATCCGAACCGCCGGGCACGACGAGATCCTGTTCACCAAGCGGTCGGAACACCTCGGCACCCATCCTGGCCAGATGAGCTTTCCGGGCGGCGGCAGAGAGCCCGAAGACGGGAATTTGGAGGCGACGGCGCTCCGAGAGGCCGACGAGGAGATCGGTCTCCGACCCACAGAAGTCGGCGTTGTCGGCGCGATCGACGACATCGAGACGGTCACCCGATACATCGTTCGGCCGTTCGTCGGCGTCGTCCCCGATCGACCCTACACGCCCGACGAGTACGAGGTCGCCGAAATTGTCCGGCTGGCGGTCGACGATCTCACCGACAGCGCAAACTACGAGTCCGAACATCGAAACCACCCCCAGTATGGGCCGATACGCATCCACTTTTTCCACGTCGACGGCTACACCGTCTGGGGAGCGACCGGCCGTATGCTGGCGCAGTTGCTCGAACTCACGACCGACTGGGAGGTTCCCCAAGAGGTCGACCGAGTCGCCGATCCCGATGCCGAACTACCGATTTAAATGGATATAATACAGTCGTTTTCGCACGGATTCATCTCGAGTAGGAACTCCCTACTGTGAGCCGTTCGGGTCGTCGGACCGGTCGTCGATATCGATCTGTGTCGAGTCGGCAGCGTCGGCATCGCCCCCGGTGTCTGACGGTCGAGTCGGTGTCTTGTCGGCCCCAGCGTCGACCGACTCGTCGGTGACGGCCACTGTCCGTGCCTCCTCTGATTTCGGAACGCGCACCTGGAGCGTCCCCGAGCGCGTGAGTGTTGCCGCAGGGTTGGCACTCGCGGCGGTGACGCTGGCGTCGTCGGGGAATTTTGCGGTTCCGGAGAGCGTCAGTCCACGGCCAGGGAATCGCATCTCGAAGCCCTCGTAGAACTCCCGAAAGCGATCGATTCTGACTTCGAGTTCGTTGTCCATAAACCGGACCTGAATGTCGTCTTTCGTTGCGCCTGGCGCGTCGAACACGACGAGATACGCCTCGTCGGTCTCCAACAGATCGTAAGCCAGCGGTTTGCGTTCTTGGACCTGTCCGAATCCGCGGCCGACCTGTTCGAGTATCGTATTGATCGCTTCCTTGCCGTAGTTTGTCAGCCGGTTCATAGTTCGATCTCCGAGAGGTCGGTGCCGCTCTGGCAGTAGGGACAGACTAACTCGGCTACCTCGTGGTCATCCGGGACGTCGTAGGTGTAGTGGACTTCGAACATGTCGAGTTCGCAGTCCGTACTGTCACAAATAACTTCGACCGTGGCAGGCATACTCGAATAGAGGGTCGCCACAGGCATAAATCACGTGGAGCCTGAGAGTTCGACCGAGAGCCCAGACCGCACGGTTTTAGCGCGTCGACGCCGAACGTCGTCGTATGACTCACCCGTCGGATCTCTCGGTCACCATCGTCGACGGCTATGTCGACGAGCCGGCGCATTTCGGTGTGCCACCGTACATCTCGACGTATCCACGCTTTACCGCTGGCGCACTCGTCGACGCTGGCGTTGCCCAGTCGGAAATCACCTACCACACGATCGACGAACTCCGTGAGGAGAAACGAAAGTGGCGGGCGGTCGCCGAGGCTGATCTCTTTATCTATGTCGGTGGGATGACCGTCCCCGGCAAGTACGTCGGTGGGACGCCTGCCGAACCGGACGAAGTCCGGGAGTTGGCCTGGGTCGCCAACGGCACCTCGGTGCTCGGCGGACCGGTCCGGTTCGGCGTCGGCGACGAGAACGCCGGGGCGACCGAAACCCAACGCCGGGATTTGGATTACGATTTCGTGGCGAAAGGCGACATCGAGGCCGCCGCCTACGATCTGGTCGACTCCGGGCTCGAAGGGTTCAACAACCGAATGCGGGACAACGACGAACTCAGCCGCTGGGCCCCCGGCGGCGCATTCATCGTCGAACAACACCCCAACCATCCCGACTATCTGATCTGCGAGATGGAGACCTCGCGTGGCTGTGCCTACCGCTGTTCGTTCTGTACCGAACCGCTGTACGGGAATCCGGCGTTCCGCACCGCCGACGCCGTTGTTCGGGAAGTCGACGAACTGTCGAACTACGGTGTCAAACATTTCCGGTTGGGTCGACAGGCCGACATTCTCGCCTTCGGTGGCGACGGTGAGGCACCGAATCCCGACGCGCTTCGTCGACTGTACGGCGGCATCCGAACGGTCGCGCCCGACCTCGAAACGCTCCACTTGGACAACATGAACCCGATTACGATCTCCAAGTGGCCCGAAAAGAGTCGGGAAGGGATTCGGATCATCGCCGAACACAACACCCCTGGCGACACCGCCGCCTTCGGACTCGAATCGGCCGACCCCCTCGTCCAAGCAGAAAACAATCTCAACGTTTCGGCCGAGGAGTGTTTCGAAGCCGTCAAGATCGTCAACGAGGAGGCGGGCTGGCGACCCGGCGAGGCGTCCGAGGCGGCTCCGAGCCACGGCGACTCGGCGGCCAACCGCCTCCCCAAACTCCTGCCGGGAATCAACCTTCTCCACGGCCTGAAGGCCGAACGCGAGGAGACCTACCAACACAACCGCGAGTTCCTCCAGCGCGTCTACGACGAGGGGTTGATGCTCCGGCGGATCAACATCCGGCAGGTGATGGCGTTCGACGGCACCGAGATGTCGGACACGGGCGCGCAGATCGCCCAGGAGCACAAAGAGCTATTTAAATCATACAAAAAAGAGATCCGCCAGGAGATCGACCAGCCGATGTTAGAGCGCGTTACGCCGCAGGGTACCGTCCTCCCGGACGTCCACCTCGAATACCATCAGGACGGCCGGACGTTCGGTCGACAACTGGGCACCTATCCCCTCCTCGTTGGGATTCCGGGCGAACACCCGCTTGAGACGACCATCGACGCGGTCGTCGTCGACCACGGCTATCGGTCGGTAACCGCGGTTCCCTACCCGCTTGATGTCAATAGCGCGAGCATGAAGGAGCTCGAAGCACTCCCTGGCATCGGTCGACAGCGCGCTGGCGACATCATCGTCGGCCGACCGTACGAAACCGCTGACGACGCTGGCGAGACGATCGATCTAACCACGTACGTTACTGCGAAGCCGCCCCAGCAGGCCGACTGATCGCTGCCCTCCCTCACTATGACTCAGCAACCGACACCGGCAATCACGCACCTGTCAGTCCCCACAGACACCCTCGCAACGACCGACCAGACGAACGTGTATCTGGTCGACAGCGACGAACCGCTGTTGGTCGACCCCGCCGGCCGACACGCGGTGATCGACGACGCCATCGCCGACTGCCAGCCCGAACACATCACGGCGACCCACTGCCATCCAGACCACACCGCCGGGCTGACAGCTTACGCCTTCGAGACGGACGCCACGGTCTGGTCACCGGTCGGTTACGAGAACCGGTTTGCCCAGTCGACCGGCGTCTATCCGGCCCGCACGTTTCGGGACGGTTACACTGTCGGTCCGGCGACCGTCATCGAAACCCCAGGTCACGCCAGCGACCACACCGCCTTCGAGGTCGACCTCGACGACGGTCGACGTGCGATACTCACCGGCGATCTGGTCGTCGACGAGGGAAGCGTCTTCGTCGGCGGACCCGACGCCGACATGGCGGCGTATCTCGACTCACTTCGACGGGTTCGCGAGCGCGAACCCGACGTCATCTATCCCGGCCACGGCCCCGTCATCGACGAGCCACACGCGGCAATCGACCGGCTGATCGACCACAGACTGCGGCGCGAGCAGGCAGTCGTCGACGCGATGGCCGGCAGTGCCGAAGAGGTCGACGAAATCGTCGACCGAGCCTACGAAAAGGACATTTCAACGGTGTACGAACTGGCCCGCAAGACGGTGATCGCCCACATCGGTAAACTCGCGGCCGAAGGTCGCGTTCGCTGGGACCCCGAGACCGAACAGGCGACGTTGGTGGCCGACAGATGAACTCGCTCGAAACCGAACTCGAACGCGCCCACGACCTCGATGTCTCGGCGTTGGCCGATGCTATCGAGACGATCGGCTTCGAGTGCACCCGGTGTGGGGCCTGCTGTAAGGGGTACGAGCCTGATGAGCCGGGGGCCACCGAGAATACCGAGCGCGAACCACACACGGCGACCGTCTTTCCCGATGAGGTCCGCGAGATCCAGGACACCGGCGACTACGACTGGCGAGACGTCGCCCGGCCGATGCCCTACGGCCTGACAATGGGCGACGATGGCCCCGAGGGTGAAACGTTCGAGTGGGCGCTTCAGACCGACTCCTGTGGCGACTGTACGTTTTATACCGAAACGGACGACGGTACCGGACACTGTGGCGTCCACGCGGATCGGCCACTGATCTGTCAGACCTATCCGTTTAGCGTCGACCTCGGCGGGACGAGCCAGCCGATGGGCGAGGCGGTCGACGAGGAAGGGATGGTTCGCGCCCACGAATGTGAAGGACTTGGCCGCGATATTTCGAGAGCAGAGGCCGAAACACTCGCGAGCGCGCTGAAAGAGCGAGCAATACGAGAACTGGAGGAAGCAATCGGGGTTCGAGAGAGCTACGAACCGAGAGCCACCGAGGGCGTCGTGGTTCACGATTCGGAGGGTGCGAAAACCACGGATGGTCGACCACTCGACGACTAAGCTCGACATACAATCCATCCTGTCACTTTATTATGTACCATGAGAACAGGGAGATAGAGGTATATTATGGAAATCTCAGATAAACTCCTCTGTTTGTTCAGTGCTGAAATAACCGAAGAAGACGACCGCTACCTCGTCGAAGTGCCGAAACGTGAGGTTGAGACGGGTTCGATCGAGGCTGGCGACACCTATCGGGTTGCACTTATCTCTCGCAACACCACCGAATCGGACGAACCGTCAGAGCCGTCGACCGCAAGCCGTCCGTCGAGCGAGCCACAGCCCCCGGTCGAGGCCGGCGAACTCCGCTACGTCGAGATCGAAGACATCGGCAAGCAGGGCGACGGTATTGCCCGCGTCGAGCGTGGCTACGTTATTATTGTCCCGGGTGCCGACATCGGCGAACGCGTCAAAATCGAGGTCGCCGAGGTCAAATCCAACTTCGCGGTCGGCGAGATCATCGAAGAAGACCTGTAGCTCTCGACTCCCTATCCGTTCTCGCTTTTTAAATCATCAGTGGCCCGATTAGCACGCCCATCAGGTGGACGCGGCGCGCACCGAACCGCGGCGGAACAAGGCCGAGTATCGTCGACACGCCGAAGACGAGAACCCCAAACAGGCCGGTAAACCCGAACGAAAGTACAGAGAGAAACACCAACACGGCCACCGAAACGTGCGTGTAGTTCAGTCGACCGACTGTCAGTAGATACCGATCGCCGACCGCCACCACGAGAAGGGTCCCGCAGGCCGCCCCGACGACAACGGCGGCCAGAAGCACTGGAATATCAAGGGGGACGTCGGTCGAGTCGACCGCAACCATCACCCCGGTTCGTGGCGTGCCGAGCGCAATCAATGCTAAAAGGGCGAACACGGTGTTGACCGTGTTCGCACCGCTGGTCATGACGATAAAGCCGCGGTCGCTGTCTCGGTTGGGAACCGCTGGCAGGGCCATCACCGACGCGATTGCCGATGAAACGCCCGGGAGATAGCCCACGATCGCCCCGGCGACCGATCCCGCTCCGGCGGTGAGACCCAGATCCTGGCGCGTCATCGTGAGTTTCGCATCGGCCTGTGGTGGAACACCGCCACCACCCATCGCGTCCAGAAGGATCGGTGCACCAAAGAGCCCAGTAAGGAGGGGCGTGAGCATGCTCCCGGCATCGAGCGGCGCGTCGGGAGTCACATCGAGTGTGACCCAGCCAAGCGCAGCGGCGAGGCCGAACGACAGCAGCCCGCCGACCATCGCCTCAGGCGTCGACTCGGTGACGACGAGCAGACAGACGACCGCCCCAAGCACGATCCAGAGGTTGGCTCGTATCATCGGATAGGCGTGGGTCATCGCCCACGTGATCGGGCCGCCAGCGGCAAGGCGATCACGACTGCGAGTCCGCTGCCGACTGCTGAGAGTCTGAGGGCTTCCCGACCACGATCTTCAAGGACGAGTCGGTGGCCAGGAAGCGCAGAGATCGCCATCGCGGCGTCCGGAACCCCGAGCGTGAGCATTGGAACGATATCCAAGAAGGTGTGAACGACACCCGCGGTGAGCATCGCCACGCCAACAAAGAGCGGATCGGCGGGAATCGAGGCTGCAAACGCTGCAAGAAGGAGGGCGAAGTTGTTGGCGTGAAGCCCCGGGATGAGGCCGCTGGCGGTACCCAGAGCGATACCACCGATCGCAAACCCGAGAAACGAGAGCACACTCTGAGGGTCGACGGCTACCTGTAATCCAACGATCTGCAAACCACTCACTGTTGACCGCACTGGTCGCGTGTTAGCATTTAAACCTCCGGACAGTGCGGTCGCTCAGCCTGTTGCGATAAAAATAACGGATCTGTGAGTCGACGCGCTTAGCCGAAGAGGTTGCCGAGGCCCTCGCCGTCTGCGTCGTCGTCCTCGTCTTCGTCTTCTTCTTCGGCTGCGGCTTCCTCTTCGGCTTCCTCGGCTTCGTCAGCCTCGTCGGCTGCGCCTGCGTCGGCTGCACCGCCAGCGCCGCCTGCGGCGGGAACAGCAGCGGCCGTCTCGATGGCCTCTTCGATGTCGACGTCCTCGAGGGCGGCGACGAGCGCCTTGACTCGGGACTCCTCGACGTCGACGCCTGCTGCGTCGAGCACTGCGGTGATGTTGTCTTCGTTGAGCTCTTCGCCGGTCTCGTTCAGGATGAGTGCTGCGTAAACGTATTCCATTGTTGTGATTTCCTTGGGTTAGAAGAGCGTTCCGAGCGCGTCGCCGTCGTCTTCCTCGTCGTCGGCGTCTGCGTCGGCCTCTTCCGTGTCTTCGTCTGCCTGTTCGTCGTCTGGCTCGGCGCTCTCGTCGGCTGCGTCGGCCTCGTCAGCGTCGGCAGCAGCGGCTTCGATCTCGCGGAGCTCTTCTGGAAGCGCCTCCGGATCGTCGATCTGCGCGACGAGCGCACGGACCTGTGCGTCGGCTTTGCCGACGAGGTCTCCCATCACGTCCGGGCTCTCGACGGCTCCGGCGAGCGCGACGGATTTGGCCTGACCGGTCGCCTTCGCGATAAGCGCTGGCGCGGTCTGGGTCGTCGGGTACTCCGCGTTGATCGAGAGGTTGCGGGCCGCGGCGGCCGCCGACTGAATGTCGGCGCGGTACTCGTCGACATCGATCGCGAGTTCGTCGGGCGAGAACAGCACGCCTTCGGAGTACACGCGTTTGAGATCGAGGCCGACCTCTTTGGGCTCGATGCCCATCTCGCTCAGCACGCCTGCGAGTTGTTGGTCGACGACTTCGCCCTCCGAGAGGACGGTGCTGTCCGAAAGCACCTTGATCGAGCCGTCTTGAATCCGGGCGTCAGCACCGATCTGCTGGAGTTCACCAACGAACGGACCAGGGTCGACGCCGGTGTCTCCCTCGGGGATGACGACGTCGTTCGGCGCGACCTCGCCCGCGTTGATCGGTGCGGGGGTTTTCGAGGCTTCGAGCTGTTTGAACAGGCCAAAGGGGTTGTCGTTCGTCCCGATAAGCGCAACCTGTCCGGCGACAAAGTCGGTCAGCTGCTCGACGCCATCGTTGGCCTCTTCGAGTGCGCGCTCGACGAGCGTGTTTCGGCTCATCCGAACGGCCGCACTGCCGTGCAGATCCCGGCGCATCGCCTGAAGCTGTCGGCTTGGAATGCCTTCGACGCCGACGATGCCAACCGACGCGTAGCTCGAAATGAACGCGACGAGTTCGTCTACTTCGTCTTGCTTCCACTGGGGAATCGTCTCAGTCTTGCGGACGGATTCGCTCTGGCTCATTAGGCGTTCACCTCAACAGCAGGCCCCATCGTCGTCTTGACGTAAATCGAGTCGAGATTCAGTGGGCCTTTTTCGAGGTTCGCTTCGAGTCGACGGATGATGACGTCGATGTTCGACGCGATATCGTCTTCGGACATGTCGTCGGCTCCGACACGGGTGTGGAACGTTCGGCGGTCGCGCGAGCGAACCTGCACCGTGTTTTTCATCCGGTTGACGGTTTCGACGACGTCGTCGTCGGGCTGGAGTGGTGTCGGCATTTTACCGCGGGGACCGAGCACGGTCCCGAGGTAGCGGCCGATGTCCTGCATCAGGTTGGCTTCCGCGACGAAGAAGTCCGTCTCGTCTGCCAGATCCTTCGCGGCGTCGGTGTCGTCGCCGAGCTCTTCGAGATCGTCGCTCGAAAGAACCTCGTCGGCAACGGACTCCGCTTGCAGGGCTGTTTCACCCTCGGCGAACACGATAATCTGTGTGTCCTGGCCGGTTCCGGACGGGAGCACGATGCTCTCGTCGACGCGTTTCGATGGGTCGTTAAGGTCTAAATCACGCAGATTCACCGCGAGGTCGACGGTCTCTCGGAAGTTCCGAGGTGGAGACTCGTCGAGCGCGCGAGAAACTGCTTGTACTATTGTATCGTCTGCCATTATTCACCTCCGTAGTACGCAGGATGCTGCTCCTACGGGTCAGTGACACAGGCTACGCCTGTCTCATCGGAAGGTGGCGAATCAGCGGTATAAAGCCGTCGAACCCGATTCGACCGTCTGGGGGTGTTTCACACGCTTTTTACCACAGTTTGCAACGACCTGTCAACACGACCGTCTGTATCGGCAGTGTCAACCCTAGTAGAAGATATCGACCAGTGTCGAGATGCTATTCGACAATATAAATACGAATTATCCAACCCTCGCACTGCGCTTTGACGACAGTTTCCACTCCACACTGTAGAAACGAACCCGAAAAATCGAGTAGAGAACTTACGCGGCGGCTTCGTCGACGAGCACGTCGTCGTAGTCGCCAGCGTCGACGCGCTCTTTGAACGTTCGTGCGTCCTCGCCATCGATGGTGACGCCGAGGGTCATACAGGTGCCGCTGACCTCTTTGGCGGCGTTTTTGACGTCGTACGAAAGCAGGTCGGTCGACTTCTGCTCGGCGACCTTTTTGACCTGTTCGACGGTCATGTCGGCGACGAAGTTCTCGTGGGGCTCACCGCTGCCCGAGGAGAATCCGGCCTCGTCTTTGATCAGTTCGGATGTCGGTGGGACACCGACTTCGATGGAAAACGAGCCGTCGTCTTCGTATTCGATGGTGACGGGGACTTCCATGCCGTCGAACGCGGCGGTCTCGTCGTTGATCTGCTGTACGACTCCTTGGACGTCGACCGGGGTGGGTCCGAGTTCCGGACCGAGCGGTGGGCCAGGGTTGGCCTTCCCGCCAGGGACGAGTACTTCGATAGTTCCAGCCATATCCAGATGAAACCGGTCTCGGCTTTTAACGGTTGTTTTTTCCGTCGCTCCACGCGTGAGTGTGACATAGCACCACGACCAGACGTGGTTCGGTGTTGACACGTCGAGACGACTGTGGGAATAATTCAGTCGGAAACGTCCTCGGTCCGAGCATCGCTTGGCGTCGACTCACGGCCTCGATCCGATGCGGTGTAGTAGATTCCGACCAAGACGACCAAGCCACCGATGACCGTGAACTGGGTCGGTGTCTCCGCGAGTACGACGAGCGCAAGCAGCGTCGCGCCGATCGGCTCGCCAAGCAGCGAGACCGAGACGACGCTGGATTCGAGATGCGCGAGCGCCCAGTTGATCACCGTGTGGCCGAGCAGTCCCGGCCCGAGCGCGAGGCCCGCGAAGACCAGCCACTCGCGGGCCGGATACCCCGACAACGGATGGCCCGCCGCGAGGACGACCGTCAGCAAGGCTAGCGTGCAGACACTGTAGACGACGACCACGTACGGGACGAGCGCAACGCGCTGGCGGAGCGACCGTCCGGCAAGGACGTAGCCCGCGGCCATGACCGCACCGAGCAGTGCCAGCGCGTTGCCATATAACGGATCAGGACCGACCAGGACACCACCGAGAAGGTCGCCGAGCGACATGGTTGCAATGCCGACGACCGCGATGATGATCCCCAGGACCATCCGACTGGTGACGCGTTCCCGGAGCAGGAACCACGCCCCAAGAGCGACGAAGATAGGCTGTGACTGAACGAGCGTGACGCTCGCGGCGACGCTGGTCCACGCGAGGCTTTCGAACCACGAAGCGAAATGAACCGCCAGCGCGAGGCCCGCGAGTGTTGCGAACCCGAGGTCACGGGGCGTGATCCTACGGAAATCCGCCCGGTACTTCCAGCCAGCAACCGGGAGCAACGGCAGCGTCGTAAACAACACGCGATAAAAGGCTGCGACCGCGGGCGGTTCAGTACTGAGTCGGACCAGAATCGCCCCGCTGCTGATCGCACAAATGGCGACAACGAGGCCAGCCATCGGTGGCACGATGGGGTCGGTCGACTGCTGGTACCCGGAGTCAGTCGTCACAGTCCGTCTGTGGGAACGCTCCCACCGATACTGCTTGTAGATTCGGGTTGCTGTGGGAACCGTCTCCAACGGGCCGTCTCAGAACTCGACCGCAAACGAATCGACCTCGCCCGCATGCTCGGCGATTGCCCCAAGTAAGGCGGCTACGCCGTCGAGATCCTCGGTGTCGATTACTTCGATCGGTGTGTGCATGTAGCGGTTCGGAATCCCAAGGTTGAGCGAGGGAATCCCGCTCCGAGAGGTGTAGAAGGCGTCGGCGTCGGTCCCCGTTCTGGTGCCGGTCGCCTGGAGTTGGATGTCGACATCGGCCTCTTTTGCGGCCTGGCGAGCGAGGTCGACCACTCGTGGATGGTTCGCGCTCCCGCGTGAGACGACCGGCCCTTCGCCCAGTTTGACGGGCCCTTTGTGTTTGCCTTTCACGTCGGGGTTGTCGGTCGCGTGGGTGACGTCGACCGCGATGGCAGCGTCGGGGTCGAGATCGTAGCCAACCATCTGGGCACCCTTGATGCCGACTTCTTCTTGGACCGTACTGACGGCATAGATCGTCGCGTCGACGTCGTTTTCGACGGCCAGGCGCAGTCCTTCGGCCGCGCTCCAAGTTCCAACGCGGTTGTCCATCCCACGGGCAGAGAGTCGCGTTCCATGGAGCTCGAACAGTTCGGTCGAAAAGGTGATCGGATCGCCGATTTCGACCAGGTCTTGGGCCTCATCGATGTCCGCGGCACCGATGTCGACGAACTGTTCAGCGATCTCGTCGTACTCCTCGTTGCCGACGTCACGGAGGTGGATCGCGGTCTGACCGATTACACCCTGCACCGGGCCGTCGTCGCTGTGGATCGTGACGTGTTGGCCTTTCGAGATTGTACGGTCCGAACCTCCAATCCGGGCGATCCGCAGGAAGCCGTTGTCGTCGATGTCCCGGACAATAAAGCCGATCTCGTCGGCGTGGCCACCGAAGGCGATTTCGGGACCGTCGCCCGAGCCCTCGTGGACGGCGACCGCGTTGCCGTAGTCGTCGGTGGTCACCTCGTCAGCGAACTCGCTGACGTAGTCGATCCAGACGCGCTGGCCCTCGGTTTCGTAGCCCGATGGACTCGGCGTCGACAACAGCGATTCGAGAAACGCGCGGGGTGATTCGGTCATGTCTGTGGGAACAAACAGCACACCTATCAACGTGACGTTTTGCGTGGTCGACCAGCAAAAGATGTGTACGGACGCGTAATTGTTCCCAGCGTCGGTGTCTGGAGGTCTCACTAAATGCGATCGTATCGGTCCGCTGAAACGTCACAACCGATATAGGGAGGTTGCACGTATACCATTCTATGGGTAACATTACGCTGCTCGAACTCCACGTTCCCGACGGTGACATTCAACTCGGCCCGAAATCGCTTCGCGGCTCGAAGGGCGAATCTGGCGTCGACGAGATGACATCCGAATCGGCCGACGAATCGAGCAGTGGCCGGTCGATCGGCTCACTGCTGTTGGTCGTGGGCGTGATCGCCGTACTGGCCGTGATCGCAACGAAACTCCTCGGAGCCGAGGACGACGACGACGAGGAGATCGCTGGCTTCGAAGAGAGCTAACCGCACTCCTGGATACCGACTGACAACCAGTAGACAGTCGCGCACAAGGACTTTACTCGCGGGCCGCGAGCACATCACATGGATCTCTTTCGGAGCGTGCAGGCGGTCGCCGAGTCTGGAGGCAACGGCATCGTCGACTGGACGGCGGTCGCAGCGGCCGCCAAAGCCGCCACGCCACGCGGCGATCTCACGCTCAGCGCCGAGGAACAAACGGGCTACCGAACCGACGTTCGGGCTGCTCGCGACCGGCTCCGGTCGGTCGGCGAGGTCGACTTCGACCTTCCCGAGACGATCGAAATCCAGAACCGCCACCACTGGATCGACGCCAACATCGAGACCTTCCACCGGGTTGTCGAACCGTTGGAAACCCAGAAAACCATGTTTCCGGGGTTCTCGCGCGCAATAAACACGGGAACGATGGCAGTCACGCTCGGCTTTTTAGGGCGTAACGTCCTCGGCCAGTACGATCCGCTCTTGTTGGCCGACAGCGACACTCACTCGCTGTATTTCGTCCGACCGAACATCCAGCGGGTCGCCCAGCAGTTGGACGTCGACTATCCGCGGTTCCGGCGCTGGATCGCCTTCCACGAGGTGTCGCACGCCGCCGAATTCGGTGCGGCCCCGTGGTTGCCAGGGTATCTCGAAGACCGGATGCAACAGACGGTCGGTGCGCTCTCCGAAGGGAGCATCGATCGTGAGGCATTCAGAGAGCTCAACACCGCAATGACCGCCGTCGAGGGGTACGCCGAACTGCTGATGGATCGGGCGTTCGACGACGAGTACGTCGACCTGCGGGCGAAACTCGACGCCCGGCGAAAGGGTGGCGGCCCGTTCGTCCAGTTGATGCGACGACTGCTCGGCTTAGGGCTCAAACGCAAACAGTATGAACGCGGTGCGCAGTTCTTTGAGGCAGTCGCCGACGCCCGCGGGCTGGCGGCCGCAAGCGTCGTCTGGGAACATCCAGAGAACCTTCCGACTGACGATGAACTCGATAATCCGGGCCAATGGCTCCGGCGTGTCGACGCCTAGGGTGTCAACGGAGCGTCTCTCGATACGCTCGGAGGTTGTGCCGGACGTACCACAGGAGTCCAAAACCGATACCGAGCCCGGCGACGAACGCGACGGCCAGTTCGAGTGGTGTTGGACCGATCGCGAGTGACATGAGCGCCATCGACCCCGCAACCAAGAGGACGAATCCAAGCTTCAGACGCCTGTTTGCCGTTGTTTTTTGCGTCTCAGAGAGGCTCGAACCGACCATCAGCCGTCCCACGCGAACAGGTCGTCTTCGGCGCTGGCCAACTCGTCGTTCGGTGTTGATATATGAAGACTCACGAACCGCCACCCGTCGCTGTCGACGCGCCGTCGCAGAACCCCGGTCCACCGGGTATCGAACGAGTAGCTCATGTTCGTCTGAGTGTCGGTCCACGATAGCGACACCTGATCGCCGAACCACGCGACCGTCTCGCTGTCATCGACGGTGACGGCCAGATCAGTGCTCTTGACGGTCCACTCTTGGGTCGTTGCGGTCTGCTCGGAAAGCCCATCGGCAACATCAGCGTAGCCGACGTAGCGTTCGCTGAGGTCGACTGCGAGCGTCGTGGGTGATTCAGCAAAGAACTGCGAGAGCGACTCACCCGTTCTGAGCGCATCGTAGTAGGCAGACACCGTTTCGGCTGCGTCCTGTTTCATAATGGGCTCTCGACCGCCGGGGGCTTGAAATCAGTGCTCTTCAGTAGCCAGTGTATACCCGACCCAAGCCACTGTGTAGGAAGATCCTACTACGCGGGGTTACTTCGTGGTGTTCCAGTAGGAAACGGATGCAAGCGATTGACCCAGGGGTGTCGTACCGAACATCGTGTCGGCCGTTCGGAGCGGTTGGGCGATCTCACGTGGAAGCTGACGGTACAACCCGTACGGGAGAACGAAGTCGTGCGACTCTGTTTTGAGAGTGAGCTCCGAGTCAGCGAGTAGGCTCTCGACATCTCGACGAGAGTAGAGCCGCGACCCCATCGGCAGCAACCAATTGTAGATCACGCGCGTACTGCCGAGATTGAACGTATCGAAAAACACCTGCTCGTTCGAGACGCGTCGGAGTTCTCTGAGAAACGTGACAGGGCGGTCGGCGAGATGGAAAAACCGCATTGCGAAGACGGCATCGAAGTGATTGTCCGGAAACGGAAGTCGGGCCGCATCACCGCGCATGAACTCGACGTGGTCGTCGACGCCCGCGGCATGTGCTTTCTGTCGACCCTGCGTGAGCATCGCCGGTGAGATGTCTAGACCGACGATGTCGGCGCCCTGTTGAGCCATGAGGACCGTAAAGCGGCCGGTCCCACAGGCGACCTCCAGAATACGTTTGTCGTCGACCGGACCGAGAGCGGTAAGGACGGCCTCCTTTTCGCGGTGGTCGATAAACGCCCCACCTTCCGAAAAGCGCTTGTCGTCGTACTCCTCGGCGACATCGTCGGCCTGATACCACTCCTTGCCTTTCACAGTTACCGAAACTGCACACTCAAACACTAAAACCGTACTGGATACAGTCGACGGTAAACAATTGCCGAACACACGCTGGTGGGTGCCGTTTCCCCGGGCCGTTCTTCGGATTGTAAACTAGTAGACCCTTATACAATATGTATTGATTTGCGACATATGTAGCCAACCTTTACCACGTCTGCATCGGTCCTACGCTAGTATGAGCACTAGTCCGGTTGAGGCCAGCAGTCACATTGAACTGTCAGAAACGGAGTTTCGCGACCGATTACGCGAACTCCCACCGAGTGCAAAGCTGGTTGCCAAAGTCTTGGAAACCGACCAGCCGCTTTCACAGGGGCAACTGGCTGACGAATCGCTGCTTCCTGATCGGACCGTGCGATACGCACTCAACCGACTCGAAGAATCCGAACTCATCGGCTCGCGCTACAGTTTCAAAGACGCCCGCAAACAGGTGTACTATCTCAACAGCTAACTAAAACACGACCATTATTTCATCGGTTTTATTGCGAACGATAGCAATCCCCCATTTTATATATTCGCTCGCGAAATACCGGATATGCAGCTTTCGGTCGTCGTTCCCACGCTCAACGGGCGAGACCAGCTGGCATCCTGTCTCGATACGTTGGCAGCGGAGGCTCCTGAGGCCGAACTGATCGTTGTCAATGGGCCCTCTGCCGACGGGACGACCGGAATGGTGACCGACCGAGACGACGTCGACGTGCTGGTCGAAGTCTCGGCTCGAACGGTCAACGTCGCCCGGAACGCTGGCATCGAGGTGGCGACCGGCGACGTGATCGCGTTCGTGAGCTACGATCTCCGTATCGAAGAGACGTGGCCACAGGCGATTCTCGACGGGCTGTCCGAAGCCTCAGTGGTCACAGGACCAACCCATCGGACCGTCCCGGGCGGGATGACGACCGAATCAGCCGAGCGCCGACAGATCGCCGGCCGTGCGATAACCTACTTTTCTGGGAACAACGTCGCCTTTAAAAAGCCCGTTCTGGACGAGCTCGATGGGTTCGACGAGTATCTGGAGACCGGCGGCGCTCGTGATTGCGCCCACAGGTTGGCCGGAATGGACGTCAACGTCAGTTGGCAGCCCGAGATGAGCGTCCGCTGTGAGTACGAGGCCGATGGTGGCACGAAACAACGCGACTGGGGCTGGAAGTATCGAGCGCTCACCTACCGACTAAGCAAAAACTATGGCGTTCGACCGACGGTTCTCCGCCGAACGCTTGCACATGCCCTGGGCGATGCCGCCGGAGCCGCACGGGACGTGATTGGCGGTGAGGGACAGCCCACCGAGTGGTTCGGAACCGGTCGAGAGGTGATCGCTGGTATCGTAACCGGGACCTCGGACGGAATGGTCGCCCGAGCACGGGACCGTCAATCCTCTCGTAACCCTCACGGCATCTCGAAACGAGCAGACAGAGCAGTCGCGCGATACGACTGGCGGAAGTCAGAACCTACTGTCCGGTAGGCGTTGGCTACTGTGGCGCAAACCCAGGAATGAGACGGGCGGGGTTCTTGTTGAATACACGGTTCATCGCATCCTCGGAGACGTCGAGCGTGAGAATATCCATGATGGCAACGTTTGGATGAACGGTCGGTGTTCCACTGCCGAACAGAATCCGGTCTGGATGTTCCAACAGTCCGCGTTCGAGTAGCTCTCGTGAACGGACGGCCCACGTATCGAGATACAGTCTGTCGTACGTATCGAGCAGTTCGAGCGATTCGATCATCCGGTTGTGATCCATCGGATAGCCGCCGAAACCCGCGAGAATAACCGGGAATCCCTTGCCGAGCAGTGTCCGTTCGGCCGCACGCGGCGAAAACGACTCGCGACAGGAGACAAAGACCGGCAGGTCGACCGCCGCCAGCTCCGCTACGACCTCCTCGTCGGGAAGCCCGTCGACGGCCGGATCGAGAACGAAACCGTGGAACCGCTCGTCATAGGCGTACTGTTCGACATCGCCGGGGCGGCTGTGGTGGGCGTCTCGACTTGCTCGCATGTTTCGCACGAGTGCCACCGGGCCGCCGGTCGCATCGAGCGCCCCATTGAGCCGGGCGAACGCCAGAAATGGCCGGTCGACACTGAGCCGGGCGACGGCGTTGTTGGCCCGAAGATAGCCCTCAACGCGCTGTTGCGGACTGGGTGAGACGGCCGTCTGAACGATTCCTGCCTGGTGGCATTCGCGCTCCAACTGGTCGGGCCCGGTGTCTCGACCGTAGGTCGTCACGGCCAACTCGTCGTGGTCGAGATGCGCGTGACAGTCGACCACGCGAAAGCCGTGTTCCAACTCCAACATCATGTGTTCGTGAATGGGCGATCCATATAGTCCTTTCAGCAGTGTCAACCGTGCATACCGGGTCGGCTGAGTGGGTGTTGACCGGCAAGCAAAGGCGTCGACTGGTTGATACCAAACAGCCGACAAGCGCCTCTGCTGGCGGTTTGGGCCACAAAGAATAGAAGATTTTATATAGAACTGCAAACCATCTGGTAGTGAGGCATTCATCATGGCATCACGAACCCAACAACCACTGTTCATCCTCTCGGAAGGCAACGAACGAACACGCGGACAAGCCGCCCAAGATTCGAACATTCGCGCCGGCAAAGCGGTCGCCAACGCGGTTCGAACCACACTGGGTCCGAAAGGGATGGACAAGATGCTTGTCGGCTCGTCAGGGGACGTCGTCATCACCAACGACGGTGCGACGATTCTCAACGAGATGGACATCGAACATCCGGCCGCACAGATGATCGTCGAAGTCGCCCAGACTCAGGAAGTAGAGGTCGGCGACGGAACGACGACCGCAGCCGTGCTCGCCGGGGAACTGCTCTCGGAGGCTGAAGACTTGCTCGAAGCGGATCTCCACCCGACCGTGATTGTCGAAGGCTATCACGAGGCCGCACGCCTCGCACAGCAGGCCATCGACGAGGGCGTTCTCGATATCGATCTCGACGACGACATTCTCGAAGCGGTCGCCGAATCCAGCATGACCGGCAAAGGAACCGGCGACGTCACCGCCGATCTCCTGGCCCACCAGGTCGTCGGCGCGGTCCGACAGGTCGCAGGCGATGAGGGTATCGACCGCGAAGACATCCGTATTCACACCCAAACCGGCGCGGCCAGCAGTGCGACCGAACTCGTCGACGGCGTTATTCTCAGCGAGGAGCCCGCCAACGCCAACATGCCCCGAAGCCTTGAGGACGCTACGGTCGCCCTGCTCGAAACAAAACTCGACGTACGAACGAGCGAGGCCGACGCCGAGTACTCGATTTCGAGCGTCGACCAGCTCAACGCGGCTATCGAGGCCGAAGACAGCGAGCGACGTGGCTACGCAGACGTGCTGAGCGACGCCGGGGTCGATGTCGTCTTCTGTACCAAGGATATCGACGACCGCGTCGCTGGCTATCTGGCTGACGCCGGAATCCTGGCGTTCGAAAACGTCTCGTCGAAGAAAGCCAAGGCACTCGCCAAGGCGACCGGTTCGAAACACCTCGGCACGCTCGAAGATCTCGATACGGCCGATCTCGGCAGCGTCTCGTCGCTCACGATCGAACAGTACGGCGACGAAGACGCGGTGTTCGTCGAGGGCGGCACCGATAGCAACTACGTCACGCTGTTCGTCCGCGGAAGTACCGATCACGTGATCGACGAACTCGAACGCGCACTCAACGACGCCATCGATGTCGTGATCGCCGCACTCGACAAGGGCGGCGTCGTCGCCGGAGCCGGTGGCACCGAGATAGCCATCTCGGACTACGTCCGAAGCCACGCCGCCAGCGTCGAAGGCCGCAAACAGCTCGCCATCGAGGCGTTTGCCACCGCCGTCGACGCTCTGCCGCGAACGCTGGCCGAAAACACCGGCATGGATGCCATCGACGCGCTCGTCGACCTCCGCGGTCGACACGATTCGGAAGGGATCGCGGGCATCGTCTCGACCGGTCGCAGCGGCGAGATCGGCGACCCCGTCGAGGCCGGTATTCTCGACCCCGCAGCGGTCAAACGCGAGGCCGTCGAGTCGGCCACCGAAGCCGCAACGATGATCCTACGCATCGACGACGTGATTTCGTCGGAATAGTACCGTCGCCACCGCCACCACCCGTCCACCCTTTTTAAACCGAAACCTGGCCGTAGGGCTGTGATAACACGCCTCAGCAAAGATAGTAGCTACTTAGTAGGTCGACGACCTCGATTCGACGAAGACAGTCACCGACACCGAGGGAAACACCACATATGCCGAAAGAATACGACCTAGTCATCGTCGGCGGCGGAATAAGCGGCGCATCGCTGTTGTACACGGTTGCGACGTTCACCGATATCGAACGGGTGGCCCTGATCGAAAAGGAACGCGAGATCGCGGCGGTCAACTCCCACCACACGAACAACTCACAGACGCTTCACTTCGGGGACATCGAGACCAACTACACCCTCGAAAAAGCCGAGAAAGTCAAAGAGGGCGCCGAGATGGTCGCGGGCTATCTCGAAGCTAAGGATCCAGACCGCGAGATGCACGCCAAGCGGAGCAAAATGGTGCTGGCGGTTGGCGAGGAGGAAGTCGAGAAACTCGAAGCCCGCCAGTACGACAACGGGTTTGGCGACCTGTTCCCCAAACTCACGGCTATCGGCCGCGAGGAGATCGCCGAAATCGAACCGAAGGTCGTCGAGGGGCGCGATCCGAACAAAGAGCTACTGGCGCTCCAGACACCCGACGGCTACACCGTCGACTACGGCGAACTCGCCGAGGCGTTCGTCGATCAGGTCCGCGAACACGAAGGGGTCGACGTCTTTACCGGGACGAAAGTCGAGCGAGTCAACGAAACTGACGACGAGTTCCTCATCGAAACAGACCGAGAAGGCTGGTTTGCGGCCGACACGACGGTCGTCGCCGCGGGCTCACACAGCCTCCAGATCGCCAAGAAGATGGGCTATGGCGAACACAAATCGCTGCTTCCAGTTGCCGGGAGCTTCTTTGTCGCAAACGAGGGGCTGTTGAACGGCAAGGTGTACACACTCCAGATGAAGAAACTCCCGTTCGCGGCGGTCCATGGTGACGCGGAAGTCCACGACCAGAACATGACCCGGTTCGGCCCGACCGCAAAGGTCGTTCCGGCGCTCGAACGCGGCGAACTGTCGACGGTTGCTGACTTCTTCGATGTGTTCCAGCTCAACCTCGATTCGATCCTGAGCTATGGCAACATCATGGCCGACCGTATTCTGCTTCCGTATGTGCTCGAAAACCTCGTCTACGATCTCCCGATCGTCGGCGAGAAATCCTTCCTGCCGCACGTCCAGAAGGTCGTCCCAACCGTCGAAGAGGGCGACATTTCGCGTGCCAAAGGGTTCGGCGGTGTCCGCCCGCAGATCGTCGACACGTCGACCAAATCGCTCGATATGGGCGAGGCCAAGATCACCGGCAATGACATCATCTTCAACATCACCCCCTCGCCGGGTGCGTCGACCTGCCTGAAAAACGCGATGCGTGACACCCGACAGGTCATCGAGTTCCTCGGCGGCGACTACGAGTTCGACGAGGAAGGGTTCCGCCGGGCGACGATCGACAACTTCCCGCGCGAGAGAGAACCGGTCACTGCTGACGACTGAGTGGCGGCCCCCAATTGGGTGACACTACCGGACTTCGTCGAGTGTGTTGGAAAGCGTCGACCGGATCGCGCCGAGATCACCGCCGAGACGGACGATCTGGTATCCCGCGTCGACGGCCTCGCGGGCCGAAACTGGATCGTTTCGGATTCGGCCAATCGGAACACCGTGTTCCAGACAGGCCTCACGAGTCCGGTCGATGGCAGCCTGTAGCTGCTCTGGGTGTTTCTCCAACGGTGTACCGCCCGACATCGACATCGAGAGATCCGCAGGGCCGATGAAGGCGAAGCCGAGTTGCGGTACCGAGAGGATTTCGTCGATGGATTCGACCGCGCGTTCGTTTTCGATCATCGTGCCGACCAGAATTTCGTGATCCTCGCCGCCGATGTGGCTGTCGACGTACCCCTCCCACTCGCTGGTTCGGCCGACGCCGACGCCGCGGTCGCCGACATCGCCATTGTACGCGAAGTAGGCCGCCGCCACCGCCCGCTGGAGTTCTTCGGCTGTCTCGATGCGCGGAAGCAAGATCGTTCGAACTCCGGCGTCGATAACCTTCCTGACGAGTGGTGGGTCAGCCGAGGGAAGTCGGACGAGCAGTTCGATATCACCGACCTCAGCCGCACGGGTGAGTTCCTCGATCACGGTACTGTCGTAGGGGCTCGGCCCGCCGTGTTCGAAATCCAGCCAGACGAAATCCAGGCCGATGTAGCCGAACGTCTCGACAACCGTCGGCGAAAAGGTCGCACAGGCCGCACCGAACACCGTTTGGTCGGTTTCGAGCGCGCGGCGGAACGCGTTCTCGGTTCTCATCGTCGGACCTCGCGTTCGAGCGGCTCGCGGTTGACCGTCGACTCCGGCAGCCCACCGTCGTACACCGTTCGCACGTTCGCGGCTGCCCCACGGCTCATCCGTTCCAGTGCGTCGTAGGTGACCCCGCCGATGTGTGGTGTCAACAGTACATCGGAGTGTTCGTAGAGGGGATGATCCGGCCCTGGCGGCTCTTGGGCGAAGTTGTCGAGTCCGGCTCCGGCGATCGTTCCGGCGGCGAGCGCCGCTACGAGGGCCTGCTCGTCGACGATGCCGCCGCGAGAGGTGTTGATGAGAACGCCGTGCTCGCCGAGCGCCGCGAGCTGCTCGGTCGAGACAGCCTTCCGTGTGCTATCGACCAGCGGGACGTGGAGGCTCACCGCGTCGGCAGCCGTAAAGAGCGCCGTCAAATCGTCGACGCGGTCGAAAGAATCTGGAAGCTCGCCGTCGGGATGATGTGGATCGTAGACCACGATATCTAGCCCGATTCCCTTGGCGATCGCGGCAGTTTTGCGGGCGATCGACCCGTATCCCATCAGGCCGAGTGTGGAGTCGTGGAGCTCGTAGCCGACGAATTCAGCACGGTCCCACTTTCCAGCGCGGACGTGTCGGTCGGCGATATGGAGGTTTCGCCGGACCCCGAACAGCAGGGCGATGGCGTGTTCAGCCACCGATCGGGCGTTCACACCTGGCGTGTTGCAGACGACGACCCCGTGGTCCGAGGCCGCGGCGATGTCGACGTTGTCGAGACCGGTGCCATGTTTGGCGATTACTTTTAGCTTTGTTGCGCGCTCGATACACGATCGGTCGAGATCAGCGACGCGGACGATGACCGCGTCGTACCGAGCGATATCGTCGAGTGCGGCCGCAACGCTCTCGTACTCGTCCATGCGTGTACACGCTGCGATGTCGTCGATTGACGAGGGTCCTACCGGATCGATCTGTGGAGGGAGCAGAATTTGCCACCGTTCGGACATAATACTTCGTTCGGTGCGCCCTCTCAAAAGTATGCGACCCCTACATCACATGGTCGACTCGAATGGGTGACTCTGATTACTAATTGACTCGGCTCTGCACGTTTATAAACTCCCTTCAGAATGGAGAAAGAGGTGGTCGATTTTTTCCATCAATCCGTCGAGGTCACGGTCTGGCTGATCGCGCACCCACGAGAACATATTGTAAATCGCCTC
>NZ_JAQFWV010000017.1:0-51321 GCF_056175805.1 Halohasta sp. A2
TACCCCCTGAAGGCGAACGGAAAGTCAAAGGGGATACCCTGGATTAAGCGTTGAGCGTGGTTTGTGCAGTGTTTTGTCGGATTCACGCCCGGCGTGAACGCCGGGACTCTCTCCTTGTATTAGGTAGTACAACTCACGCCCCGAATCAGTCCGTTTCAGCACCTCTCTGTGAACCGTTCCTTCACAACTAGCCGGGGTGATTTGCTCGACAGCGAGTAGTTCCCGTTGCCCGGCGTTTGCAAGTTCGCCTAGGGCGTCTTTCGGTCCCTCGAACAGTTCGAACCGCCAGAACTCCTCGGCGTCGATACTGCCACTGATCCCCCTTGAAGACACCCCCGTAGTATCAGTAAACAACTGCTGTAGTGGCCCCGTGGTCTCCTCGTAAACGAGGTCAAAAACGAACTCTCGCATATCAGTACTATCGATTAATACGTGGCCTCAATGTAAGTTCCTGTTGTTGCGGTGCTCCAGTGTTGGAATATACGGTTGTGGGTACAACTAATCGTCTCCAAATTCTGTGTGGACTCTCTCAATGTAGCATACATATGTGAACATCGTCTTCTTCTGATATTGATTTATGCAAAAAAGAATATGTTCGAATACTCACATATCGATGTTTGATCGGTTTGTCAACCAAGACCGTTACCTGACTCGATACGCTACGTGAACGGTGTATCTCACAGACGCGCATTCCTAGCTTACGAGATGTTATTTATTGAGCGGTCGTAGATATCACATGGAAAGCGAGTTGCACCGAAAACTAATCGAAGAAGCCTCGGACATTGCGACGATCATCGATGTGGACGGGGCGATTACGTACGTGAGCCCCTCGGTCACGCGGACGCTCGGATACGAACCCGAGGAGTTGGTCGGCGAAGTCGGCTACGAGTACCAACACCCCGACGACCGTGATGTCGTAGCCGAAGCTATCGAGAACATCCGCACGAACCCTGATGAGATTGAAATAATCGAGACACGGTTTCGGCACACCGATGGGTCGTGGTGTTGGATTGAGGCAACACTCCAAAATCGACTCACCGATTCAGATATAAACGGCATCCTCGTCAATAGCCGTGACATCTCCCGGCGAAAACACCAAGCCCTACAGTTTCAGGCGTTTGCCGAAGAGTACAAAACACTGCTGCAGACCGTCGGAGATAGTATTTTCTTCCTTACGGTCGACGCAGAGCGGACGCAGTACGTGTTCCAGTTCGAACGCCTGAATCGTGCCTATGAGGAACAGACAGGGATTACGACCGACGAAGTCCGGCGAAAAACCCCGACGGAGGTGTTCGGTGAAGACATCGGAGCCGACCTCGACGCAAACTACCGCCGGTGTGTCGACGCTCGGGAACCGATTTCGTATGAGGAAGAACTCCCCGTCGAACCGGGCGCACGGTTTTGGCAGACCGTTCTCACACCAGTTATTCCGAACGGGGAGGTGACCCAGATTATCGGAATCACACGGAACATTACCGAACGGATCAAGCGGGAACGACACCTCCAGAGCCAGAAAGAACAGCTCGACGAGTTCGCAAGCGTGGTGTCCCACGACCTGCGGAATCCACTCAACATCGCACGGGGCCGAGCAGAACTGCTCGCTACTGACTGCGACAGTGAGCATCTTGCCCCCGTTGTCAGGTCACTTGACCGGATGGAAGAAATCGTCGCCGATACGCTCACACTTGCCAGACAGGGGCAGGTCGTTTCGGACCCCGAACCGATACAACTAGTCAATATAGTTGGTGAATGCTGGAAAAACGTCAGCACGGATGAGGCAATCATCGAGATCGAAGACGAGATCACGATCGCCGGTGACCGGGGTCGACTGAAGCACGTCTTTGAGAACCTCTTTCGGAACGCACTCGAACACGGCGGGCCAGCCGTGACAATCCGGGTCGGACAGCTCAACGACCACGGATTTTACGTCGAAGATACCGGCCCGGGGATTCCTGAAGACGCCCGTGAGACAGTGTTCGAGCCGGGCCATACTTCGACAAGCGGCGGGACCGGGTTCGGGCTGACAATCGTCAACCGGATCGCTGAGGCCCACGGTTGGCAGGTTGCAGTTGTTGATGGGACGGACGGTGGAGCTCGGTTCGAGTTCACTGATGTCGATCTTGCGTAGTGCTCAATACGCGCACGCAGTATTGTATTAACATATGAAGAAACATATGAAGAGGACAATAAGACTAGTTCAAATATTGATTAGTTGACCAACCTACAACAATTCCAGAACCTCGGCAAGCGTCTCGGCCGCTAACACCGAGTCAGCCAACTCCTCGGCCGTCTCGGTGTCGACCTCCCGAATCCTCGATTTTACGTCGGGAATCGTGACCGCGCTCATGCTGAGTTCGTCGAGCCCCAATCCAATTAATAGTTCCGTCAGGTCAGGATCGCCCGCCATCTCACCGCACATGCCGACCCACGCGCCGCCGTCGTGGCCCGCCCGGACCGTTCGGTCGACCGCCCGGAGCACCGCAGGAGCCAAGGGGTCCTGATAGTCGGTCATCCGATCGAGATCGCGCTGGGCGCTCTGGATGTACTGGGTGAGGTCATTGGTCCCAATAGACAGAAAGTCGACCCGCTCGGCGAACGCATCCGCCAAGTAGGTCGACGCCGGGGTCTCGACCATCACGCCGAGTTCGGGAATCGCGTACTCCGCGCCTTCGTCGTCGAGATCAGCCGCGACCGCGTCGACGCGGTCGAGGGCGGCCTCCAGTTCCTCGACGGTCGAGACCAGCGGGAACATGACTGCGAGTCCGGCTCCAGCGACGGTGGCCGCCACGCGCAGCAGCGCGCGGAGTTGAGCCTCGAAGAGGTCGGCGTGCTCCTCCAGCGACAGCCGGATGCCACGCGCGCCGAGAAAGCCGTTTTCCTCGGGGTCGAGATCCAGATAGTCGATGGGTTTGTCGCCGCCGACATCGAGCGTGCGGACGACGATCCGGGGGCCCTCGTCTCCGTCGACGCCCTCGGAAAAGGTCTCACAGACCTCGTGGTAGGCCTCGTACTGCTCGTCCTCGTCGGGTGCGGCCGCGCGGTCCTGAAAGAGGAACTCGGTTCGGAAGAGGCCGACGCCGTCGGCCCCGCGGTCGACCGCGGGCTCGGCTTCGACCGGCGTCCCAAGGTTAGCGGCGACCTCGATCTCGCGGCCGTCTGCGGTCGAAACCGACTCCTCGACGACCGGGGTCCGGGTCGACTCCGCGGCCCGGGTCCGGCTCTCATCGCTCGGCTCGGCGATGACGACGCCTTCCTCGCCGTCGACGACCACCTCGGTCCCGTCTTCGATCTCGTTGAGGCCCTCGCCGACACCGACGACCGCCGGGATGCCCAGCGAGCGGGCGATGATCGCAGCGTGGGCGGTGCGGCCGCCCTTGATCGTCGCGATCCCCGTGATCGCCTCGGGATCGAGCTGGGCGGTGTCGCTGGGCGTCAGCAGTTCGGCGAGGACGACCGACCCCTCGGGTAGCGAGCCGAGATCGATGCGCTCGGTCCCCGTCAGCGGCCGCAGCAGGCGGTCCCGAACGTCCCGTAGGTCGTCGGCACGCTCGGCCATCATCCCCTCCATCGCCGAAAACTGCTCGATGGGTCCCGCAAAGGCCCCCTTGACGGCGTGAGGAGCCGGAAGCCCCTCGTCGAGACCGTCCTGGACGCCGTCGTCGATCTGGGGGTCTGTAAGGAACTGGAGGTGGGCGTTGAACACCGCCGCTTCATCCTCGCCCACGCGCTCGCGCGTCGACTCGCGTTCGGCCTCCAACTCGGCTGTGGCCTCGTCGCGGGCCTCGTCGAACCGCTCGCGTTCGGCCGCCGGGTCGACCGACTCGGCCGCCGGTGGTTCGCCGAGGTCGCTAACGTCCGTCGGTCGGTACCACGTGGCCGTGCCAACGCCGATCGACGGTGTCGCTCCGATCCCCTCGAATCGGCGTTCTGCCATGATCAGGATCCACCATCGGCGAGCTCGTTTTCGGGCGTCGACAGAATGGATTCCAGCGCGTCGAGCACGGCCTCGGCGTCGGGGCCCTCAGCGACGAGCCGGACATCGTCGCCACCGCGGACACCCAGCCCGGTAACACCGAGCATACTGTCAGCCGATACTGCTGGTCGGTTGCCGTCGACCGCTTCGACAGTAACGGTTGCATCGAAGCTGCTTGCGGTTTCGACGAACGTTGCTGCAGGACGAGCGTGGATTCCATCACGTGGGACGACAGTCAGTGTGCGTTCCATACAACCGGTTGAACGCCGACGGCCTTTATATTACTGAACGGGCCCGAACCGACAACCCACAGGCCCGCCAGGATTAGGTGATTCGAGGTGCTAAGGCCCCTTCCTCAAGGAGCGACCAGCGGGAGCGAGTAGGGAGAGGATACAGCACCGCACAGTTCTCATATACGTTCGACACCCGACCCACAGGCCCACGCAATCGCAACTGTTTACTGTGTTTTTTGCATAAGTTATGGTGTGGCAACGCGCAAGACAATTTCAATCCGCGACGATCAAGAGGAGTGGATTCAGGAGAATCACCTGAGTCTGTCCTCATTTGTCCAAGAGAAACTCGACGAACTCATCCAAGAACGCTCCCAATGAACTACAACTACAGGTATCGACTCCACCCCTCCGACGCGCTCGAAGAACGGTTAGCGTGGACTGTCGATACCTGTAGGCAGGTCTACAACCACTTTTTCTACCGGTTCAACCGAAACGATGATACCTCGGCATACAGCGAACAGAAGCTCTTGCCGACTCTCAAGAAGTGGTGGGACGACCTGAACCAAGTTCACTCAAAAGTGCTTCAAAAAGTCGTTCAGCGGTTGTACGACAACCTCTCGACGCTACGCGGGCGCAAAAATAACGGCCACCCTGTTGGCACCCTCAACTGGAAAGCACCGAGCGAGTACCGCAGTTTCACCTACAGTCAATCCGGCTTCAAGCTCAAGAACACAAGCGGTCGGACGCGACTGCGGCTCTCGAAACTCGGAGAAATTCCGCTTACCTTCCACCGAGATCTCCCCGACGACGCCAAGATCAAGACCGTTACCATCAAAAAGAACCCACTGGCAAGTGGTATGCTATCCTTGGCATCGAAACTCCCGCCGACCCACCCGCGAAACCAACAAACCCTGAACGATGCGTTGGCATCGACGTTGGGATACTCAAATACGCCCATGATACGGACGGAACCGCCGTAGAATCACTTGACCTGTCGGCAGAACGTGAGCGATTGGAACGCGCCCAGCGTGATCTCTCTCGAAAGGAACACGGCTCAAACAACTGGGAGCAACAGCGAAAAGTCGTCGCCCAGCGGCACGCTGACCTGAAACGGAAGCGGCGAGACTTCTTACATAAACTGTCAAACTACTACGCCACCGAGTACGATCTGGTGGCAGTCGAGGACTTGGATGCGAAAGGGTTGATCGAACTCCCCGGTAACTCACGCAACCAAGCGTCGGCGGCGTGGGGGGCATTCAAGCGGATGCTCGAATACAAGTGTGAGCGGGAAGGAACGTATTTCGTGGCGGTCAATCCCACAGATACGACAAAAGAGTGCGCGTCCTGTGGCGAGAAGACGGACAAGCCGCTCTGGGTACGGGAACACTCCTGTCCAGCTTGTGGGTTTGAGATGGACAGAGACGCGAACGCGGCGATTAACATCCTTTCTCGCGGTCTGAGCCAGCTAAAAGTGGGACACTCCGAAGGAACGCCTGTGGAGACTGCGCTCACTGTGGATACACCCGTATCTGCAAAGTGCGTCGTGGAAACAGGAAGCCCCACCCTTAACGAACCAGCGTCAGCTGGTGAGTAGGGTGGGGTAGTTCACTGGGTGCGTGAGTAGGAATCGAGCTGGCGTTCGACCCGATCGCTGAGTCGTTCGAGTTCGACCGACAGCTCGCCGTCACGGATGTCGGGGTAAGCCTCGCCGACGAGCGTCCGGACCGTGCTGAACGGGCCGATCCGTGCCCCGTTGGTCGCCGGGGTGTCTTTACTCGACAACAGTTGGTCGATCGCGACCTTGTGACCGGGGTTCTGCCGGAACCAGCCGTCGTGTTCGAGCTGATCGATCCCACCCTCGTGGATCGGTAGATACCCTGTCTCACGGTGCCAGTGGGCCTGCTGTTCGGGTTGGGTGAGCCACGCGAGGAACTCACCGGCAGCGTCTTTCTCCGCGCTTGTTGCCGATTCAGAGACCCACAGCGAGGCGCCGCCGACGACCAACCCCTGGCCCACACCGGGCGTCGGGAAGCTACTGATACCGACCTCGAACGAGGCATCGCCGGTAATCCCGCCCAGCGACGAGGACGAAGCGATGAGCATCGGTGCGGTGCCGTCGTGGAACGCCGTTTGGGCCTTCCCGCGTGCTTCCATGCCGGGATTGTGGTAGAGCCCCTCATTGTCGAGGTCCGTCCACCAGCTGTAGATCTCTTCGGCCGAATCGCTGTCGAAGTGGGCCTCGTTGGGCGTTCCGGCGCGGCCGTTGTCCCTGTTGACGATCTCCTGGCCAGCGGTTGCAAACCACTCTTCGATAAACCACGAGTAGTTTGCAAACGTAATACCATGGGAGGTAATGCCTTTGTCGACCAACTGCTGGGCAGTGTCGCTGACTTCCGCCAGCGTTTTCGGTGGGTTGTTCGGATCAAGACCAGCGCGTTTGAACGCGTCGACGTTGAAACAGAGCACGGGCACCGAGGAGTTGAACGGCATCGAGTTGAGCCGACCGTTTGTTCGGTAGTAGTTCAACACGGGATCGAGGTAGCTGTGCAACGAGACGGAGTTGGGCAGGATGCTCTCGACAGTGGCGAACGCCCCGCTGTCGACCGCGCGGGCGGTACCGATCTCGTAGATCTGGGCCAGCGTTGGGGCGTTGCCCTTCTCGGCGGCGGTCAGAACCGATTCGAACGTGCCACGGTAGCTGCCTTTCGAGCGGGCGTCGATCTGAATACCCTCGGTCTGCTGTTCGAACTCGCGAATAAGCCGTTCGAGCAACAGCCCCTTTTCACCACCCATCGCGTGCCAGAACTCGATGGAGGTGACGGTTTCGTCTACCGTTGTTCGCGAGCGCGTTCCACGGCGCTCGAAGGAGTTGATGAGTTTGTCGAGCGTCGCCATCCGCTCGTCGAGTGTGGTCACGGATGTCGAGACTTCGGCGAGCGCGGTCGTCTGTTGTTGGGCTGCCGACGCCGCGATTTCGGATCGCTCGGCGGTCTCATCGGAGATCTCGCCGACATCGTCGATCATGGCCGCAGCCTCCTGAAGCGAGGTTGCCTGACTGTCTGTTGCCTGGCTGATCTCTTGGACCCCGACGTTGGTTTCTTCGACATCGTCGGCGATATCGCGGAACGTCTCGACCGCACCCTCGATGGTGTCGACACCGGCATCGATCCGTTCGCGGGTTTCTTGCATCTCGTCGACCGTAGTATCGGCCTGCTCGCGGACGGTTGCCACCGAGCTTTCGATGTCGCCAGCAGCCTCCTCGGCGTCCTCGGCGAGACTCTTGACCTCGTTTGCGACGACTGCAAAGCCTTCGCCAGCCTCGCCAGCACGGGCAGCCTCGATCGAGGCGTTAAGTGCCAGAATGTTGGTCTGGCTGGCGACGTCGCCGATGAACTCGGCGATCTCTTCGATCTCGCCGATCAGCTCGTCGAGCTGCTCGGTGGCTTCGAGCGTCCGATTGGTCCGTGTATCGATCTCGTCGAGCTCGGACAGCGCGTTAGCCGCCAACTCACGGCCCTTTTCACCGCGCTGGGCGGCCGTCTCGGAGGCCGCAGCCACCTCGTTGGCCGAAGAAGCGACCTCTTGGGTGGCCGCCGACAGCGAGCGGATCTCGTCGGACAGATCGTCGATCATCTCGTGTTGGTTGATCGTGTCTTCTGAGATTCCTGACACCGACCGACTGACCTCCTTGCTCGCGGATTTTACCTCGTCGACACGGCCCGTGACGCGTTCGGTCGCCCCGTCGACTTGGTCACCGAACTCGTCTACGGTCTGGATCGTGTCCTCGAACTCGTCGAGCATCCTGTTGAACGAGTGGGCCACCTCAGCAGCCGTTTGGTCGTCGGTGTCAGCGTCCAAGCGGACAGTCAGATCCCCGTCGGCACACCGCTCCATGGCCGAAGACAGCTCCGACGACAGCGCCTCCCAATCGGTCCCGGTTGCCGAGTCGACCGCATCGTCGCCCGCAGTCTCGGAGTACTCCGAGACCGGCTTGCCGCCGTCGGAAGCGGTCGAAACCGGCGTGCTGGCCGAGGCGGTCGACTCGGTCGATCGCTCCACAGTCACGGACGTATCCTCGTCGACCGAGGATGTCGGTGCTACTGATGGCTCCGTGTCGGCTGACGAGTCCGTCACGCCGGACCCCGCGTTTGGTTTCGGAGCCTCGTCGGATTGGTCGAGTGGAGCTACCGCAGGGGAAGACTTGTCGGACGCCAGCGGCTCGCCGTCGTTCGAAGTCGAGTTCGACGTGTCGTCCGACTCCTCATCGGAACCGGTTCGCCAGGGGTTCGAAAACAACCCGAAAAAGCCGACAACGAGCTCACCACCGACCGAGACATCCATTAGAAAGGTGGCTCCGGCACAGATTGCGACGATCCCACAAACGATCACACCACACGTCAAACGGTCCGACGCCTTGCCGTCGACGGCTGTGGCGCGGCTGACACTCAGTTGAACATTCATGTTAATCGGTGTTACACCAGTGTTTAAATAAGCTTGTGTTCCAAATTATCGTGTCTGAGAACGTGTTTGTGAGACGTTGTTGCACAGTAATAGGATCAGTGAGCTGTGAGCCAGTGTTCCACGAACAGACGTAGTGACGAGCGGTGTGCTACGTGTTGCAGACGGACGAGCGGTGTACTACGTGTTGCAGACGGACGAGCGGTGTGCTACGTGTTGCAGACGGACGAGAGGTGTTGGAACACGAGCGTGGGAAACTGGAGCTCGAGACGTGAGGGCGGTCGGCCGATCTGTGTGTCGACATCAGCTTTGAGCCGACGGATGATTTCGGCCTCCGCGAGCTCGTAGAGCACTCGTTCGATCGTTGCTCGCGAGAGGTCGACGCGGCCATCGGCGATTGCATCGGCCGCGGATCCGACCGAATTTCGTTTGGCGTCGGACAGATCGATCAGCCGACACAGTACCTGCTGTCGGGTTTCGGGGAGCGAAAGCACGCGGCCGAGCGGAACACAGGGTTGGGGGACCATCTGCATACCAGCGTCGAGATCGGTCGACTCGATCCGGTCGTGGCCATGGCCGTCGGCAACGAGTCCAGCACCGAACAGCGCCGCCAAGGCGTCGTGGGCATCGCCGTCGGCCCACACCGCCAGTTGGCGGAGCTGTTCGTGCGTAACCGCCGCCCGAAGCAGGCCATCGGTCTGGCGACTGGTCAGTATCTCGATCAACGTGTGTTGCCGGTAGGGTTCGAACGCAACCGTTTGGGCGTTGGTCAACATGTCGGTCGAGAGCTCCGCGAGCGGCTGGCGGCCGCAGATGACGGTCGAAACACAGGAGTCGAACGGTTCGAACTGGTCGAAGACGGTCCGGATCGCAAGCGACTCTGGCTCTTCGACGTGGTCGACCGCAACGACGACCAGTTGATCAGCAGCGTCAAGCCGATCAGCCAACCGAGTTCTGATAGTGTCCGCACCAACTCCCTGTTTGGGGACCGACTCGCTCGAAAGGCTGTCGAGGACCGTATGAACGAGGGCGAACCCGGTGGTAACCGTTCGACAGTCGACGTAGACGAACGTGATGTTCGAGGTTGGCTGCGCACGGGTTGTGGTATAAATACGGCGGTCGGACTGACCGACGAGCCGGTCAAGTTGGACGAACAGTGCACGGACGATCGCGGATTTGCCGGTGCCTTTGGGCCCCCAGACGTAGCAGTCTTCAGGCAGCTGGCCGTCGAAAACCGGGTCGACCGCATCGAGCAACTGCTCGAGTTCGAGCCCGCGGCCGGTCGGCTCGGTCGGATGGGCGATGGGATTCAACGCGTCAGATTCGATCACCAGCCGTGGGTCGTGGTCGATCCGCTGTCTGCGGGCAACGCGCTCTTCGAGATTCATGCGTGGAGTGGCTTGTGGAGACGATTGGGTGGGTAGTACTGACTGTGTCGGTGGGTTGAAAACGTGAAAATCGACGTCACAATCGTCACCGAGTGACGAGTGTCGACGGCTCCGAACTCACCAGTCCGGCGAGCAAGGAGTGGTTGGACGACTGGTGGCTTATCCGAGGAACGTCGCGATGTCCGCCCAGAACGTGCCACCGAGCACACCGGCTGCGGTCAGGACTGCCGAAAGCAGACCCGACATCATGATACCGAACGCCGGCGGGTCAACGTGGGTCTCGCCGTGCATGTAGAACACACGGTTACAGATCTCACCCATCGTTGCGCCGAAGACGCCGAAGAGCCCACCGATGATAAGCACGAGCGCCGGACTGTAGCCTGCGGCGGCTGCACCCAGCGCACCCACCGACCCCGGAAGGGTGATGTGGTGAGTGACCGGGACGTCGGTGCCAGTATGCAGGAACAGCAGGCTGGCCGCGCTGATACCGAAGCTGAGCGTGGTGCTTTGGGTCGACTGGTAGATGAAGGCACCGAGGATACCGCCAATGAGACCGAGGAAGGCGACGTTACCCCATTTGTATTGGTGTCCGAGCCAGATACCTGGTGCTTCGTCCTCACCGCGCTCCCACGGACTGACGTCGAACAGACCGCTCCCGGTGACTTCACCGATGACGCTGTAGCCGAAGACGACACGGTGGAGCAGTGCGGAGACGAACACCATCACGGCGATATTGTCAGTGGGGAACGCGATGAAGTCGAGCAGGTTCGTACCGATCAGGCCAATCAAACCGAAGACACCACCGACGACAAGTACGTCGACGTGGTTGGTTCCGGCGGCCCAGAGGATGTTTTTCCCGTCATCCATATAGCCCTGTTTGGCAGCATACGCGGCGGCGGCTGCACCGGCCGCGAAGCTGATGTGTGGGCCGAAGACCGGACCGAAACCGAGGAGTCCCGTGATCGAACTGCCACTGTCGACGACCTCCTCGCCAGCCAGTCCGAGGGCTTCACCGGCGATAACCATGAAACCAGTGAAGATGAACGCCGGCAGTGCACCGATCGCTGCTCCGAACGCACCGCCCGCGAAGGCGGCGATCCAGAACGTCGGGTCACCGAGCTGTGTACCGAGTACCATCGTTACTCGCCCCCGTCACGTGCCCAGTCAGCCGAGCGCTCGACGGCTTCCTTCCAGCGACCGTACTGGACCTTGATGTTGGCGCTCTCGTCGACCTGGAAGCTGCGGTCGATCTGCCAGTTGTCACGCAGTTCGTCGACCGTGTCCCAGTAGCCGACGGCGAGCCCAGCGGCGTAGGCCGATCCCAGCGCGGTGGTCTCGTCGACGACCGGGCGAACGATCTCCGTGCCGATGATGTTAGCCTGGAGCTGACAGAGGAAGTTGTTCTTGACTGCGCCACCGTCGACACGGAGGCTTGCCAGGTCGATATCCGCGTCTTCGACCATCGCCTCGGCGACGTCCTTCGTCTGGTAGGCGATCGATTCGAGCGTTGCGCGAACGATGTGCTCGCGCCGGGTTCCGCGCGTCATCCCGACGATGGTACCGCGGGCGCGCTGATCCCAGTGCGGCGCACCGAGACCGGCGAACGCCGGCACGACGAAGACGCCGTCGGTCGAGTCGACGCTGCGGGCGAGGCTTTCGGACTCGGCGGCGTCGTTGATGAGCGTCATGTCTTCGAGCCACTCGATGGCTGCGCCAGTGATGAAGATCGAACCTTCGAGTGCGTACTGCACTGGTTCGCCCGAGCGCTGGAAACCGATCGTCGTGAGCAGACCGTGGTCGGATGGAACGGCTTCGTTACCGGTGTTCATCAGCATGAACGAACCGGTACCGTACGTGTTCTTGGCGTCACCTGCGTCGAAACAGGTCTGGCCGAACAGGGCGGCCTGCTGGTCACCGAGCGCGCCTGCGACAGGCACTTCTGCACCGAGGAAGCCGTCGGGGTCGGTCGAACCGTAGGTGTCATCGTCCGACGACGGTCGGACTTCGGGCACCATGGCCTTTGGCACGTTGAACAGATCGAGGAGTTCGTCGTCCCACTCGAGTTCGCGGATGTTGTACAGCATCGTCCGCGAGGCGTTCGAGACGTCGGTGATGTGGTTACCGGTGAGGTTGTAGATCACCCACGTGTCGATCGTTCCCATCAGGAGCTCGCCGTCTTTGGCGCGGTCGCGGACGTCCTGTGGTCGCGAGCGCTGGAGCTTGATCGGATCGGCGTTATCGAGAATCCACTCGGTTTTGGTCGCCGAGAAGTACGCGTCGCATTCGAGACCCGTTTTCTCGCGGATCTCTTCGACCTTGCCGTCCATCTCCTGGACCTCTTCGACACGGTCGGTGGTTCGGCGGTCCTGCCAGACCAGTGCGTTGTGAATCGGTTTGCCGGTCTCGGCGTCCCACACGATCGTGGTCTCTCGCTGGTTGGTGACGCCGATCGCTTCGAGCTGTTCAGCGTCAAGGCTGGCTTTGTCCAGCGCTTTGTTGATGACCGACTTCGTGTTCTCCCAGATCTCCATCGGGTCGTGTTCGACCCAACCTGGCTCCGGATAGATCTGCTCGTGTTTCTCATAAGCGTTCGCTACGACATTGCCACCATGGTCGAAGACCATGAATCGCGTTCCTGTAGTCCCTTGATCGATGGAACCAACGTATGTTTCTGACATTATATGTTCACCACACTCCTTGGGGGTCGATCCCCCTGGCCTGGAAACCGTTCTTTACGGACGGTTCCCGGACCACAGGTAAACACTATGGAATAACATGATAAATCTTCCTCTCCTACCCATAATTGTCCATAACATATATGCACGTTAGTTGCGAATGTGCCGATTATGGACGTCTCAGGCAGTCTGTCGTTACAATTAACTCATACAAATACATCAACAAGACCCAGTTACAGCTACGAGCCGAGTAGGGGTAAAGTAAAGTTACTATAGTGCAAAATCCAACTGAACGGATGAGTAACAAGCCACACATTGTCGTTATTGGGGGCGGTTCCACGGGGTGCGGGATCGCGCGTGACCTCGCTATGCGCGGGGTCGACGTGACGCTCGTCGAACAGGGGAACCTAACCCACGGGACAACGGGACGGATGCACGGGCTCTTACACAGCGGTGGTCGGTATGCTGTCTCTGATCAGATTGCTGCCGAAGAGTGTATCGACGAAAACCGAATTCTGCGGGATATCGCCAGCCACTGTGTCGAGATGACCGGTGGGCTGTTCGTCAAGCGACCCGAAGACACCGAGGAGTACTTCCAGAAGAAACTGGAGGGCTGCAAGGAGTGCAACATTCCAGCCGAGGTGTTGTCGGCCGAAGAGGCCCGCGAAATCGAGCCGTATCTCGCCAAAGATATCGACAAGGCGATCAAGGTACCCGACGGGGCGGTCGATCCCTTCCGGCTCTGTGTCGCCAACGCCGCCAGCGCCGAGCAACACGGCGCGCGCATCGAGACACACGCACCAGTTGTCGACATCCTCAAAGACGAGGGCGAGGTCGTCGGCGTCGAGGTCGAACACGAAAACGGGCCGGGCAAACGCGTCCACCGTGAACCGGGCACGCGCGAGAAGATACACGCCGACTACGTCGTCAACGCCACCGGCGCGTGGGCCGGACGCATCGGCGAGATGGCCGGCCTCGAACAGGAGATCGCCGTCCGCCCCGGCAAAGGCGTCATGACGATCATGAACACCCGACAGGTCGACACCGTCATCAACCGGTGTAAACCGAAAGGCGACGCCGACATCGTCGTCCCACACGAGACAACCGCGATTTTGGGGACCACAGACGTCGAAGTCGACGATCCCGAAGACTACCCCGAAGAGCAATGGGAGGTCGACCTGATGATCGACACCCTCTCGGAGCTGGTACCGATTCTCAAGGGGGCCCGGACGATTCGCTCCTTCTGGGGCGTTCGACCGCTGTATGAGCCGCCGGATACCGGCACGAGCGACTCGACGGACATCACCCGGCGGTACTTCCTGCTCGACCACGAGGAGCGTGACAACGTCAAAGGGATGACGTCCATTGTCGGCGGAAAGTTCACGACCTACCGACTGATGGCCGAAGAGATTTCCGACCACGTCTGCGAGAAGTTCGAAATCGACGCCGAGTGTGAGACCGCCGACGTGCCGCTGCCCGGTAGTGAGGATTTCACGGTGCTCCGGGACTACATGGACCAGTTCGGCATCCGCTCACCGATCGGTCGGCGGAGCGCCCAGCGACTCGGCTCCCGTACTGACGAGGTGCTCAGCGTCGACGGGCCGAACCCGACGGTCTGCGAGTGCGAAGCGGTCACGCGCGCGGAGATTCAAGACGGAATCGAGGGTGCAGGCTCGGATCTCAACGCGGTCCGTCTTCGAACCCGTGGCTCGATGGGCAACTGTCAGGGAGCCTTCTGTTGTCACCGGATGGCCGCCGAGCTGTACGGCGAGTACGACGAGCCGATCGCCTACGACGCGTGGGACGAGCTCTACCAGGAGCGCTGGAAGGGCGAGCGCCACGCGCTGTGGGGCACTCAGCTCTCGCAGGCCGCGCTCAAATACTCGCTGCACGCGACGACGATGAACCGCGACAAGGACGCCGCGACCACGGATTCAGTAGTCGACTTCGCGGCGTTCGATAGCGGATCGAGTGCCGGTGCCGCCGGTGGCACGACAGGGACTGCCGCGACCGATGGCGGTCGACGGGGGGCTGAGTAGCCGTGGCGATCCGAGAAGACGTGATCGTGATCGGCGGCGGGCTCGCTGGCTCGGTTGCGGCGATCGAGGCCGCCGAAACCGGCGCGTCGGTCCGACTCGTCACCTACAAAAAGAGCACCCTCCGCCACGCCAGCGGCCTTATTGATGTTCTTGGCTACACCGGTGACGACCCGATCGCCGATCCGTTTTCGGCACTCGACGAGCTTCCGGACGAACATCCGTACACGATCGCTGGCGAGACGGCGATCCGCGACGGACTCGATCGGTTCGACGAGATCGTCGGCGACAGCTACCAGGGCAGCCACACCGACTCCAACGCACTGATTCCAACATTCGGCGGGACGGTCAAACCGACCGCTCGGTATCCCGCGGCCGCCGTGGCCGGGATCGCCAGCGACGACCGCCCGATGCTCATCGTCGGCTTCGAAGGCATGACCGAGTACAACGGCGGAATGCTTGCTGACCACCTGGCGTCCTCAGGCGTCCCGTTCGACGTCGACGGCGTCGAATGCTCGCTGCCGGGAACCTACAAGCACGACTCGCGAGTGACGCGCTTTGCCAAACGGCTCGATCTCAACGAAAGCGTTGAGTACGAGGGCCGAACCATGGGCGCACGCGAGGCCCTCGTCGAGGAAGTCAAACCACACGTCGGCGACGCCGAGCGGGTCGGCTTTCCGGCCTTCTTAGGCGACGACCACACCGCCGAGGTGCGGAACGACCTCGAACGAGAACTCGACGTCGACGTCTTCGAGATCCCGATGGGGCCACCGAGCTATCCCGGCATTCGGCTCGCAGATATACTTAAAGAAGCCGTCGACGAGGCGGGCGTCCGCATCTCGGCCGGTAACCCCGTGGTTGGCTTCGAGGCCGAAAACGGCGAGATCCAGTCGGTGACCGTCGACAGCAAGGGCCGAGAAGTCCCCTACTTCGCTAAGGAGTTCATCCTGGCGACCGGTGGACTGGTGGGTAAGGGAATCGATTCGGGACGGGAAACGGGAGTCACCGAACCGATCTTCGGCTGTCACATCCCCCATCCCGAGGACCGCTACGAGTGGTTCGACGAGCAAGCCTTCGGTGACCAGCCGTTCGCCCACTTCGGCGTTCGGGTCGACGAGACGATGCGCCCGCTCGACGCCGACCGCAGCCCCGAGTTCTCGAATCTCCGGGCCGCCGGTGGCGTTGTCGGTGGGGCTGATACGATCGCCGAGAAATCACAGAGCGGCGTCTCGCTGGCGACGGCGGTCGTCGCGGGCGAGCACGCAGGAGAGCAAGCAGCGAAACACGAGGTACACCAATGAGTGACGCAGAACAAGCCAGCGATTTCGATCCGACAACACAGATAGACGAGTTCGAGCCGGTCGACATCTTCCCATCGAGCGAGGACATGGACCTCCGGCCCGGCGCAGACAACTGTTATAAATGCACGAGCTGCGACACGTCGTGCCCGGTCGCCGAGGTCGACGAGTCGTTCCCCGGCCCCAAGTTCCAGGGCCCCGAGCAGTGGCGGCTCAAACGCGGCGGTGATACAGATATCGACGACTCGATCATGTCGTGTTCGAACTGTATGCGGTGTGACGACGCCTGTCCGTCGTCGGTCCCGCTCGGCCAGATGCACAACACCGCACGCGGCGAGTACATCGAAGAGCACATGAACAAGCTCTCGCGAGAGTACCTCCGCAACCGAATGCTGGCGAACTACCGATCGCTGGCCTCGGTCGGAAGCAAGGTGCCACGACTGGCCAACTTCTTTATGGGCATGAGTATCACCAGCACCATCGGTGCGAAGATTATGGGGCTGCCAACCGAGCGGGACATGCCCGAGTTCGCCACCGAGACGTTCCGCCAGTGGTTCAAGAAACGCGGTGGTTCGAAAGTCACCAACCCCGACAAACAGGTGGCCTACTTCCACGGCTGTTACTCGAACTACAACACCCCGGAGGTCGGCAAGGCGATGGTCCGCGTCTTCGAATCGTTCGGCTACGAGGTGTTGGTGCCCAAACAGCAGTGTTCCGGCACACCGATGTTCGCCAACGGGATGCTGAAAGACGCCCGCCGCGAGGCCGAGGTCAACGTCCGCGAACTCGGCAAGGCAATCGAAAACGGTGCCGACGTGATCGCGTCGTGTACCTCGTGTTCGATGGCACTCCGTCAGGAGTACCCCGAACTGTTCGATATCGAAGGGATCGAAGACCTCTCCGAGCACACCTACGAAGCCATGGAGTTCCTCCGCATCCACGAGGACCTCCACGGTGCGATCCGCGAAAGCGAGGTCGACCCACAGGCGTTCGCCTACCACGCGCCGTGTCACGCGCGGAATCAGGGGCTCGACCGCCAGGCGGTCGAACTGTTCCGCGAGCTCGATGGAGCGGAGATCGAGGACGTCGGCGAGTCCTGTTCGGGCATCTCGGGAACCTACGGCTGGAAATCCGAGAAGTACGAGACCTCGATGAAGATCGGTGCCGAAATGTTCGATCACATGGAACACGCCGAGGGAGACGTAGGAATGACCGAGTGTCCGACCTGTGCGATGCAGATGAACCACGGGACAGGCTACGAGATCCGCCACCCGCTCGAACTGCTCGAAGAAGCCGTCGCCAACTAATCCCCGTTTCCTGTCCCCGCGTTCTCGTTCGGTCGACACTCCCTTACGAGTCGACGCTATATCGCCACCGCCTTCGAGTCGACGCTGTGTCGACCAGCAGTTGATTTATCCGGCAAGTATTCACCACGAAAAGAATTGGGCTTATCAGTATACGGACCGTACAGTTTCGTACTGCTCTGGACTGTTCACGACGCCAACAGCGTCGGTATCGAACAGCCGAGCTCCAACTATGACTCACCAAACAGCCGTACTCGTTATTGGCGGCGGTGGAACCGGTGTCGGAACCGCACGCGACCTGGCTGCTCGCGGCGTCGACGTCACGCTCGTCGAACGCGACGGACTGGGTGGCGGAACGACGGGTCGCTCGCACGGCCTGCTCCACAGCGGTGCACGCTACGCCGAATCCGACCCCGAAGGCGCGGCCGAATGTATCGAGGAGAACCGAATCATCCGCGAGATCGCTGGCCACTGTATCGGCGATACCGGCGGTATCTTCGTCCAACTGAGCGAGGACAACCCCGACTACTTCGAGGCCAAACTGGCGGGCTGCGAGGAACACGGCATTCCGGCCGAGGTCATCGATGGCGACGAAGCTCGCGAGCGCGTCCCCGAACTCAGCGAGAACGTCGAGCGGGCGCTGGTCGTTCCTGACGGGGTGATCTACCCGTCGCGGCTGGTGGCGGCCAACGCTGCCAGCGCCGAAGAACATGGCGCGACCGTGCTCACCCACGCCCCAGTACAGGCAATTACGGTCAGCGACGGCGCGATCACCAGTGTCGAGGTCGGCGGCGAGGTCAACGAGACGATCGAAGCCGAGTACGTCGTCAACGCCACCGGCGCGTGGGCAGGCGAGTGTGCGGCAATGGCTGGCGTCGACGTCGAGATGAAACCCACGAAAGGCGTGATGGTCGGCGTCGACTACGAGGGGCTCGTCCCCGTCATCAACCGGTGTCGGCTCCCCGACGACGGCGACATCATTATTCCCCACGAGAGCCAGGTCGTTCTCGGGACGACGAGCGTGGCGGTCGACGATCCTGACGACTACGACGAAGAACAGTGGGAGGTCGACAAGATGTTCGACGAGTGTGCGGCGATGATGCCCGCACTCGACGGTCGATCGGTCGCCCGAACCTACTGGGGCGTCCGGCCGCTGTACGCGCCCGACGAGACGGGCCGCGGGAGCAAAGACTCGGGCAAAGGAGACGAGCGGGGTATCTCGCGCGGCTTCTTTTTGCTCGACCACGAACGAGACGGCGTCGAGAACTTCGCCAGCGTGGTCGGCGGCAAGCTCACGACCTACCGGCTGATGGCCGAAGCGGTCGCCGACCACGTCGACGACGTGCTGGGTGTCGGCGGCGAGTCGATCACGGCCACCGAGACACTGCCGGGGGTCGACGATCCGAACCAACTCGACGAGTTCGTTGCGAAATATAGTGCTCGCCAGCCGGCCGACGAGGACGTGGTGATCGACCGTAGCGGGCAGGTCGACGCGACCGACGACTAATCGCCGAGAGTACTCGCTGCGGAACCACTCAGCCAAACACACAGCGAACTCTTATATCCCACAGCCCAACGCAGCGTATGTTTGTCGACCGCACCGACCGCTTCGCCGACAACTCGGCGTTCAAGGGATACGGTGCGGCGGTCACACCAAGCAGGCGGGGGCCGCTCGTGTTCGTCACGGGCCACGACGGTGCCAATCGGCTGTTTCGCTGGGAGAACGGCCGGCTCGTCGACCGCTCGTGTGGGATCGTCGCGGATTCGAGTCGACAGGCGATCGGCGTCGCGGCGGCCGATCTCGACGCTGACGGCCGAGAAGAGCTCTACGTTCACAACACCGACGCCTACGATGGCCGAACCGACAACTCTGATCTGTTGTTGAACCGCATCACACACCAAGGTCGAATCGTCTGGTGCGACGCCTTCGGCGACGCGATCAACGAAGGTCGTGGCAACATGTACGCTGGGCGGTCGGTGGCGGCGGTCGACCGGCTGGGAACTGGACGCTACGGGATGATCGTCGCCAGCTACGGACGGTCGATGCGCTACTACGAACTCGGCGACGACAGCGAGATCACCGAAATGGCCGAGGCGGTCGGCCTCGACTGCGTCTGTGGGGGTCGCTCGCTGGTCGCCGCGCCGATCTGTTCGGACGCCATGGACGTCTTCGTCGGCGTCGACGACGGGCCGAACCGGCTGTTCCGCAACGACGACGGCCACTTCGTCGACGTCGCAGGCGAGGTGGGCGTGAGAGGCACCGACTCAGACGCCCGCGGCGCGACCGTAATCGACACGGGCGAGGAGTTCGCCCTCGCAGTGGTCGGCTGGAAGGGGCCTAATCGGATCTATCAGCGGGATGGCGACGAGTTCGTCGACGTCGCACCGCCCACGTTCGCCGAGCCCATTCGGGCCCGAACCCTGCTAGCAGCGGATTTCGACAACGACGGTCGACAGGAACTGCTTATAAACGTACTCGACGGCCCGAACCGTTTTTTCGCCCAGCGAGAGGCGGGTTGGGAGCCGGTCGGGGTCGGCGATGCGCTCGAACCCGACGGCCTCGGCACGGGTGGGGTCGTGGTCGACGTCGATGGTGACGGGCGGCTCGAACTGCTCGTCGTCCACGGCGAGCGTGCGCCTCAGCCGCTGTCACTCTACAGCACGACGACCGACAACCACTGGCTTCGGGTCGAGCCGACGACCCAGTACGGCGCGCCGGCCCGCGGCGCACTGGTCAGGCTCGAAACCGACCACGCCACCCAGCGACGCGTCATCGACGCCGGAAGCAGCTACCTCTGCCAGTCGGAACCGGTTGCCCACTTCGGGCTTGGTGGCGAGACGAGCCGTCGACAGGAGCCACACACGCTCACCGTTCGGTGGCCCGACGGCCGCGAGCGAACGATCGATCGGCCGGCGGTCGACACCGTTCACCGGTTCGCACATCCGAACGCCGATACGTAGCCGTAGCACCCAGCCACTGGGCCGAACATACTGTTTTGTGTGAGCCGTTCGTCTGATCGGGCATGATCGACGACCGCGAGACGCTAGAGCGCTCGCCGGCCCACGCAACCGCACTCGACTGTCTGGTGGCCGGTATCGAGGCGGCCGACCCCGCCCGCCTGACCCGAGAGACCGTCGCACTGGAGGGATCGACGCTCACCGTCGGTGATGAGCGCTATTCGCTTGAGGCGGTCGACGACGTCGTCGTCGTCGGTGGGGGGAAAGCGGCGGGCGCTATCGCGGTCGAACTGGAAGCAATTGTCGGCGACCGACTGACCGGCGGCGTCATCGTCACCGACCGTCCGGTCGACAGCAATAGCGCGGTCGACACCGAGCGAATCGAGGTGTTGGCGGGCGACCATCCGGTACCGAGCCAGCAGGGCGTCGACAGCACCCGTCGACTGCTTGAACTGGTTGCGGAAGCCGACGAACGAACCCTGCTTCTCGGGGTGATCACTGGCGGTGCCAGCGCCCTACTGGCCGCCCCAGCTGATGGGATTTCGCTGGACGATATCCAGTCGACCACCGAGTCGTTACTGGAATCGGGAGCGACGATCGACGAAATAAATGCAGTGAGAAAACACCTGTCGGCGATCAAGGGCGGCCAACTGGCCGCCGTGGCGGCTCCCGCCCGGGTCTGTGGGCTGGTGGTGAGCGACGTGGTCGGCAACGATCTGGGGACGATCGCCAGCGGACCCTTGGTGGCCGACACGACGACGTTTGCCGACGCACAGGCCGTCGTCGACCGCTACGGCTGTCGCCTGCCGGAGGCAGTCAAACGGCGATTACAGGAGGGTGTCGACAGCGAGATAACTGAGACTCCCGGTGTCGGCGATCCGATCTTCGAGCGGGTGTCGGTCACGGTGCTTGGCGATGGGATGGTGGCCGTTCGTGCGGCGGCCGCCGAGGCAGCGGCGGCCGGCTTCGACCCACTGATCCTCTCCTCGCGGATTCGCGGCGAGGCACGCGAGGCCGCCCTTGCACAGGTCGCAATCGCCGAGGAGATGCGGGCCAGCGGCGAACCGGCCAAACCGCCAGCAGTCGTCGTCTCGGGCGGCGAGACAACCGTCACGGTCCACGGCAAGGGTCGGGGCGGACCGAATCAGGAGTTCGTTCTCGCTGGCGGCATCGAACTCGACGAACCTGGTGTCGTGATCGCCGCGGTCGACACCGACGGCATCGACGGCGTCACCGACGCGGCAGGTGCGATCGTGGATCGCGATACCGTCTCGACCGACTGGGGCCGAGCCGCACTGGCCGACAACGACGCCTACGCGGCGCTCGATGCGGCAGCCGCGCTGATTCGGACGGGGTCGACCGGGACGAACGTCAACGATCTGCGGGTGGTCGTTGTACCAGGATTCTCATTGGCTGGCGGGGGCGAGTAGACACCTTAACATACCGAGACCGTTCTTTTGGCAGTATGGTCGATCCCACGTCCGATCTCGGCGAGGATGTCACAGAGGAAAACGCGCCGTCATGTGATCGCTGCGGCGATAAGATCGTACAGTCACCCACCCACCGCGTCGTCCCGGCGGTCGAGGACGGACAGGCTGTCCACCACAATTTCTGCAGCGATTCGTGCCGCGACGAGTGGCTAGCCCAGTAACCGATCCGAACGGCGCTCGGGGAGAGTTTTTACCATCAGCGACGCTATCAGCAGATATGATTTCGCTTGAGGATGCAGTCACCGCGCGCCTCGAATCGCACGGCGCACGCTTCGAAGTACTCGTCGACCCGGATGCCGCACTGGAGATCAAACGCGATGAGTTCGACGGCGACCTCGAAGACGTGATCGCCGCCGAGGACGTCTTCGAGGATGCCTCGCGGGGCGACCGACCGGCCGAAACCGACCTCGAAACCGTCTTCGAGACGACCGATCCGATGGAGATCATCCCAGAGGTGATCAAACGCGGCGAGATCCAGATCACCGCCGACCAGCGCCGCGAAATGCAGGAACAAAAGCGCAAACAGCTCATCACCCGCATCGCGCGCAACGCGGTCAACCCCCAAATGGACGACGCGCCACACCCACCCGAGCGGATCGAGCGCGCGCTCGAAGAAGCGGGCTTTCGAATCGATCCCATGCAGCCAGTTTCCTCGCAGGTCGACGAGGCGCTCGACGCGCTTCGGCCGGTGATTCCGATCCGGTTTGCCGAGGTGACAATCGCGGTCCAACTCCCACCGGAGTACGCCGGCAGTGGCCAGGCGAAGGTCCGACAGTACGGCGAACTCGAACGCGAAGAGTGGCAGGCCGACGGCTCGTGGGTTGGCGTGCTGACGTTCCCTGCAGGGCTCCAAAACGAGTTCTACGACCTCGTGAACGAAGAGACGAGCGGCGAGGCCGAAACCCGGATTATCAAGGACGAAGACGACATCAAAACGCGGTGACGCCGAGGGATTCTTGACCGTGGCGAGCCAATCTACTCCATGGACGTGGTTCACACTGCTCACAACTAGCTGTCCGTCGACACTCCCGCAGTCTACCGATCAACCGGAGGGTCGCTGAGAACGATGGGAACGATGGAATCAACGAGAGCGATCGTTGCCAAACGAGTCGACAGCGGGACGGCCGATCTCAGCGAGCTTCGGGATCTGGCCGCGGCCGCGGGCTACACGGTCGTCGGCGAACTCACCCAGACACGCGAGGAGGACCCCGCCTACTGTTTCGGCGAGGGAAAGATCGAGGAACTCGCCGCGCTGGTCGATCGGACCGACGCCGACACCGTCATTATCGACAACGAGGTTGGCCCGTTCCAGATGTTCAACATCGGCCAGGCCCTCCCCGAGGACACCGAGGTCCTCGACCGATTTACACTCATTCTCGACATCTTCGGCCAGCGGGCCAACACCCGAAAGGCTCAGCTCCAGGTCGAACTCGCCGAACTCCGCTACGAACTCCCGCGAGCGGCCGCGAAAGCCAGCCTCGCCAAGCGCGATGAACGCCCCGGCTTCATGGGACTCGGTGAGTACGACGAGAGCCGCGAACGCGACATCAAAGCCCAGATTTCCAACATCAAACAGGAGCTGGATTCGATTGCCGAAACCGAAGAAAAACGACGGGCCGAACGCCGAGAGTCGGGCTTCGATCTCGTCGCGCTGGCGGGCTACACCAACGCCGGCAAGTCGACACTGTTGCGGCAACTGGCCGCCGAACTCGACGTCGACGAGAACGTCGACAAACACCCGGATCTCGATACGGTCGCCGAATCCCAGGACATGCTGTTTACGACGCTCGGGACGACCACACGTCGTGCCGAACTCGAACGCCGCGAGATCCTGCTGACCGACACGGTCGGATTCATCTCGAACCTCCCGCACTGGCTGGTCGAATCCTTCCAATCGACCCTTGAGTCAGTGTATCGGGCCGATCTCGTCTTGCTCGTCGTCGACGCCAGCGAACCGATCAGGGAGATGCGCGAGAAGCTCGTCACCTCTCACGATACGCTGCACGAGCGCAACGAGGCCCCAATCCTCACGGTGTTTAATAAGGTCGACCTACTGTCCGATGCGGAACTCGACGAGAAGATCGCGGCGTTGTCGGCAATCGCCCCGAACCCCATCGCCGTCTCGGGTCACACGGGCGAAAACATCGACACCCTCCGTCGACGCGTCGAAGCCGAATTGCCGGAGTGGAAACACGAACGCCTATTGGTGCCGATCACCGACGAAACAATGAGCCTGGTTTCGTGGATCCACGACCACGCCCACGTCGAGACCGAGTCCTACGAGCCCGAACAGGTGCTGTTGGAGTTCGATGCCCGCCCGGCGATTATCGAACAAGCCCGAGCGAAGGCCGCCGAACTCAACACCGTCGAGTCGGCCTGAGGCCCCGTTTTCGATTTGAAGCGATGCTTTTTGCGAAGCCGACTGTACGCGGCACGGGTCGCAAGAGAGTACGTTCCTACAGCAAACCGCATTACGACTCGCGCCACTTGTGACCGCACTCGACGCAGGTGAACAACCGAACCTCGTAGGAGCCGCCCGGCTTCGGCATCATCTCGTAGCGGGCCCGGTTGCTGTCGCACTCGTCGGCCCGACAGGGCTCTTGGATCGTCTCAGCCGAACCCTGGGTCGCGTCGGCGACAGCGGGTGCACCGTCGTCTCGCTGTCCGTCCTGGGTCGCCATCGCCGCTTCCGCTTGCGAGTCCCGCGGCTCGGCGTTCTCACAGGAGCGACACACCCACCTGTCGCCCGCCGTATGCATCAACGAACCACACTCGCCACAGAATTGCATATAAACGAGCCATACACGGGTGTCGGATATATGTGTTAACTTCCGATTCGTCGTGGATTTCAGGCACCTGCGTTCTGCTGGCTGTCCTGAGCTATCGAAGAAGCAAGCGGCAACGTGCGACCGTATCAAACAGTTATCAGCTTATCACAGGGTGTCGGAGAGATGGCTCAGAATCTCGGGACGAGATGACCATCATGAATACCGACGGCTCTGCAGCTTTTTGCGGATCGGACACCGAGAGAGACTATGACTCCCACGGACAGTCGGCCGCCGGTGACGGTGATCAGCGGGGTGCTGGGTGCGGGCAAAACAACGCTCGTTAATCACCTGCTCGAACACAACCGCGGCTACGAGCTCGCGGTCGTCGTCAACGACATGGGCGAGGTCAATGTCGACGCCGACCTCATCGAGCGCGAGAATCCAGAGACCGGGCTCGTCGAACTGTCGAACGGCTGTATCTGCTGTCAGCTCGACGGCGATCTCGCCGAAGGAATCGTCGACCTCGTCGAAACTCGGGAGGTCGACGCGCTGGTGATCGAGGCCTCAGGGATCTCCGAGCCGACGCCGATCGCCCGGACGCTTACCGGAGAATCGAAAGCCGACGTCGACCCAAGCGAGGCGGTCCGTCTCGATACGATGGTGACGGTGCTCGATGCATACGGCTTCTGGAAGGAGTTCGACGCGGGCGCGTCGCTTCCGACCGGCGCGAGCGATCCCGAACGACCGCTCGCAGAGGTGCTCGTCCAGTCCGTGGAGTTCTGCGACGTACTGCTTATAAACAAATGCGACATAGTACCCGACGACGTGCTTGGCGAGATTCGCGAGGTCGTCGCTGAACTCAATCCACGAGCCGAGATACGAACGACCGAGTACGCCGAGATTGACCCTGCGCTCGTGGTCGACACCGGCCGGTTCGACTATGCGGAGGCCAGCCATTCGATAGGTTGGAAAGCCGCGTTGCGGGAGTCACGCGACGACAGGACCCAGGGCCACGACCACGGCGAGCACGAGCGCCACGCCGTCGACTCCTTTGTTTACCGACGATACCGACCGTTCGATCCCGACGCGCTGGCCGACCGACTCGTCGAGCGACCGGCGGGCGTGATTCGCGCCAAGGGCGTCTGCTACGTCGCCGGAAGCAACGAGGTGATCGGGATGAATCGAGCCGGGGCGGCGGTGCAGGCCGGACCGATCGGCGAGTGGGGCGACGACGAGCCACGGACCGAACTCGTCTTCATCGGAACCGAGATGGATCGAGGCGAGATCGAAGCCAGGCTGGACGACTGTGTGGTCGAACCGGAGGCCGCAGTCGACGAAAAGACGGCGACGCCGTTTCCGATTCAGTCGACCGGAAGTTAGAGTTCGAGTTCGCCGCGAAGTTCGTCCCACGACTCGTGAAAGCCGTGGGTCGACGCTGATTCGGCTCCCATCGAGGCTTGGTACACCTCGTCGTATTCGAGCAGAGCCGTCCAGCCTTCGCTGAAACTGTAGGCACAGTACTGACACATGGAACACTGTAGGCAGCCAACAGTCGTATCGGTTTTGTCAGTTGTAATGAATCAACGGCCACAAGCATCACGAACGCCGATATACTCATATACACCCCGTCCAACTCCTCACCGAGTGCCGGTCGAGCGTCTCGGCTGGCAATCGGGCATCTATGGATTGCAACACACACACGACGGGCAGCCTCTCTGGAGAGTGTCGACACTGCGAGTGGATTACGTTCGAGACATCGTATGCCAGACTCGTGACCGCCTATCAGGACCACCTTCGGAGCGAGCACCCAACCGCGTGGCTCCGAAGTTAGCGGATAAATAAATCAGCATTCGGCGGGTTCGGCCTTAGGGTTCGAGCAGCACTTTCGTCACACCTTCTTCGCGGTTGTCGAAGGCCTCGTACATATCTGGAGCCTCCTCGAGGTCGACGCGGTGGGAGACGACCCAGCTCGGATCGGCTTTCCCCGAGATGATCATATCCCGGAGTTCGCGGTTGTACGATTTGACGTTACACTGGCCGGTGCCCAGTTTGATTCCTTTCTCGAAGAGTTTCCCGAAGTCGATGCCGAGTCGACCCTGTGCGGCCATCTCGTCGGGTGCACCGGGGTCAGACGGCACATAGAGGCCGGGAATCCCGAGCTGTCCGGTTGGTCGAACCACCTGAATCAGCTGGTTGAGGACGACCGCCGGGTTCTCGCGGGCCGGGTCGTAGGCGTCGTCGCTCGGATCGGTCTCGGGGTCAATCGCCTGATAGCCGACGGCGTCGACGCCTTTGTCGACCATCGCGCCGTGTTCGTCGATGATCTGCTCGACTGGATCGCCCTCCTCGAAGTTGATCGCCGTCGCGTTGCAGTGGTCTTCGGCGAGTTCGAGGCGCGAGGGGACACGGTCGACGACGTAGATCTCACTTGCTCCCTGGATATCAGCGCTGTAGGCAGCCATCAGGCCGACCGGTCCGCCACCGAAGACGGCCACCGAGTCGCCGGGTTCGAGGTTCGCAAGCCGCGTGCCGTGCCAGCCGGTCGGGAAGATATCCGCCAGTAGCGAAAACGAATCCTCGTGGACGTCCCCCTCCGGGAGTTTGAGCGCGTTGAAATCGGCGTACGGAACGCGGAGCTTCTCGGCCTGTCCGCCTTTATACGGCCCCATGGCGACGTAGCCATACGCCCCACCAGCGAAACCGGGGTTGACGTTGGTACAGAAGCCCGTCTTGCCGTTTTCACAGTTCTTACAGAAGCCACAGGCGACGTTGAACGGAGCGACGATCCGGTCGCCCGCTTCGAGCGTGCTTACGGCGTCGCCGACCTCGGAGACGATGCCCATGTTCTCGTGGCCGAAAACAATGCCCGGATCCGCCGAGGTTCGTCCCTCGTACATATGGAGGTCCGACCCACAGATTGCGGTCGTCGAGATGTCGATAACCACGTCGTTTTCGTGTTCGATTGTCGGTTCGTCGACCTCCTCGACTGTGACGTCGTGAGGTCCCTGATAGACGACTGCTTGCATTGACATTTGATAACACCTTTCTCCGCAACAGAAACGTTGGCCCGCTGGTTGTGAATAATTTTCTCTATAATTCAAGATTGTAAAATAATACGATGACAACAGACGATGGCGAAAGTATAATGATTGTTAGTTAGCTCCCGCAGTTAACAGCATAACGACGAACAGTCAGTGATTTCGGTTCGGTTTTATCGATCAAAGACAGGCGAGAAATCTCAGCGCTGCTGTTTTTGTTTGTCGACGACGTGAACGTTCTGAATGGCCGTCGAGGGATACTGTCCTTCGTCATTCTTTTCGACTGCTTTGCACATATCCCAGACGACGTTCAACCCAGTGGTCACGCCTTCGAGAGCCTCCATCTCGCAGCCGGTTTTGCCCGTGGTTTCGACGGTGACGGTGAGTTCGATGTGATCCTCAGCAACCGCAAACTCGGTCTCGACGTTCGTAATCGGGATCTGGTGGCACATCGGGATCGTCTCCCACGTGTGTTTGACCGCCTGTATCGCGCCGATTCGGGCGGTTGCCAACACGTCGCCCTTACCAAGTTCGTCGGCCGCGATGGCGTCGACGGTCGACTCCTGAAGCCGGATCCGCCCGGTGGCAACCGCTCGACGATTCGTGTCGGGCTTGTCGCCGACGTCGACCATCTGGACCGATCCGGTCTCATCGGTGTGCGTTAGCTCCTCGCGGTCGGCCCTCTCGGCATCTTCACTCATTGGTGAACGCCTCGGGGAGCCAGTCGATTAGGTCCGTCGCTACGAGGCCGTACCCCTGCTCGTCGAACGCCAGATCACCCGCACGGCCATTTATATATGCGCCGACGGCCGCGGCCGCCCGCGGCTCGCGGCCGGTGAACAGCGAGCCGACGACGCCCGCCAACACGTCACCGGTGCCGCCGACGGTCATCCCGGGGTTGCCTGTCCGGCTCACCCGCGTTTCCTCGCCGTCGGCGATGATGTCGTAGGCACCTTTCACAAGGAGTGTGTGACCGATTTCGGCGGCGAACGCGTCGACCAACTCGACGCGGCGCTCCCAGTCGTCGTCGGTCTCGCCGCCCATCTTCACCAGTTCACCCTGATGGGGTGTACAGATCAACGTCGCGTCGGTCTCGACCTCGGGGACGACCGACAGCGCGTCGGCGTCGACCACGGCCCGACCCCGGTAGGCCGACAGAAACGATTCGATGGCCGCCAGCGGCTCCTCGTGAGCACCGAGGCCGGGACCACAGATCACCACATCCTGCTCGGCGGCGAGGTCGACGAGGGTGTCGACGATCTCGGGGGCGAATCGGTCGCCGTCAAAGGGGTGGACGATGAGGTTCTCGCTGTAGCCCTGAACGGCGGGTGCGACCGACTCGGGGCAGGCGACGTGGACGAGATCAGCCCCTGAGCGGAGGGCTGCCTGCGCCGAGAGGGCAGGCGCGCCGGAGTAGGGACCGCCGCCGATGATGAGGATCTCGCCGTGGTCGCCTTTGTGGCTCTCGGCTGCACGCGCTCGACCCCGAACGTCGCCCGACCCGACGAACAACTCGGCGGCTTCCGGGATGCCGATGTCAGCAACCGTCACTCGTGTGTCGAGCGATTCGAGTCCCGGTTTGGTGTCGTGGAAGGTGACGGTGTGGTCGGCCTCTACCGCCACCCCCGCAGCCTCACCGGTGTCGGCATCGACCCCTGAGGGCACGTCGACCGAGACGACCGGTGTATCGGTCGCGTTGATCGCTCGCGCCGCCGTCGCTTCGGGTTCGCGGAGCGCACCCGTGACGCCGGTGCCAAGCATGGCGTCGACGATGCAGTCGGCCTCCAGATCGAGATCGTCGATGTCGGTGGTATCGGTGACGGCCGTCGTCGGGAGGTTGGCGTTCCGGAGGGCCGCCCAGTTCTCGCGGGCGATTGCGGTACCGATGGCCTCGGGGCGGCCCAGCAGGACCGTTTCGACATCGTAGTCGCTGAGGAACCGCGCAGCGACGAAGGCGTCGCCGCCGTTGTTGCCGCGGCCACAGACGAGGACGACCCGGCTACCGGGCTCTACTTCGGTGCGAACCACACGGGCGACGGCGTTGCCGCTGGACTCCATCAACTGTTTGCGGGGGATTCCGAGGGCGGCGGTGTTGGCGTCGACGGCCGCCATGCGGTCGGCTGTGATCATACGACCGCTAGGACGGCCGAACCCGTAACTGTAGGGGACCTTGGGCAGGCAAACAGGCCGATAGACCTATTCGTTCGACCGGATGAGGCGGCCGCAATAGACGTTTATTGAAACGGGTGCCGCATGCGACCACGTTATGTCCGAGATACCAGTCGACCAGCGGCGCGCCGACGCGCTCGATACTGATGCGAACAACGTCCTCGATACCCTCGTCGAGATGGGCGAGCCAGACATCAGTCGGATGTCGCCCGAACAAACGCGGGAGACGCTCGGCGACCTGTTCACGCCCGACGTCGAGCCCGAACTGGTCGCGTCAGTCGAGGATCTGACGATCCACACTCCGGCGCGAGAGATCCCGGTGCGCGTCTACGACCCCGATCCAGAGGCCGAACGCCCCGCGACGGTCTACTTCCACGGCGGCGGCTGGGTCGCCGGGAATCTCGACACCCACGACGGCGTGGCTCGCTCGCTGGCCAACGAAAGCGGCTGTGTGGTCGTTTCGGTCGACTACCGCAAAGCGCCGGAACACCCCTTCCCAGCCGCCGTCGAGGACGCCTACGAAGCGACGAAATGGACCGCCGACGAGATCGCTGGCGAGAACGGACTGGCGGTCGCCGGTGAGAGCGCGGGCGGGACTCTGGCGACGGTGGTAGCACAGATGGCCGCAGAAAAAGAGGTCGGGACGCCCGAGATCGACCATCAGGCCATGCTGTATCCGGTGACCGATCACCAGTTCGAGACCCAATCGTACGACGAGAACGCCGATGGCTACTTCCTCACCGCGCGGGCGATGGTCTGGTTCTGGAACCACTATCTTCGGGGGGATGTCGACGGCGCGAACCTCCGGGCGTCGCCGTTGCGTGCGCCCGAGCGAGTACTTTCGGAGCTGCCCGACGCGACAGTCGTCACCTGCGGTTACGATCCGCTACGTGACGAGGGGTTCGCCTACATCGACGCACTGGAGAACGCTGGCGTTGACGTCGAGCACCTGCATTACGACGACATGATCCACGACTTTGCCAACATGCGACGACTGGCCGATCCCTTCGAGGGCGTTGAGGCCGCGGTTGACGTGCGGGCGAGCGTGGGCGAGGCGCTTTGGAAGGCGTTCGACTGATACATCGGTGGGCACGGTGAGATGGAAAGAGGAAGACTGAGAAAGACAGCATGGGACGGAGTGATTTCGATATTACCTACGTGAGCGACAGCGTTGTTGCAGCCAAGCTGATTACGACCCAGTCGATTCAGGTCAGCTCGTACGATGCGACTGCCGGTGAAACGGTGACAAAGAAGGTCACCGAAACCAGCAGTATTCCGTTTCGCGTCGACTTCGAACGCAGCCGACTCGAAGTGTACGCAGACAAACAGGCTACAAAGACGGTGCTCGATCGACTCAACGAGGTTGTCACCGAGTTTGAGGCCCACAAGACGGGCTTCGATCTGCCAGCAATCGCGAGTCGGTTGGCCGACCAAGAGGTCGGCGTGGAGATAACCGCGCTACGGATCACCGACTTCTCGCTCGAAGCCAACACCCACGGGAACTGCTATCTGACCGTCGACGACACCGAAACGGCCCGTTCGCTGCTCGACAAGTACGGCTCGAACGTCTCGTATCTCTTAACCCGCCTCCGGCTCGAAGACGGCGCGGAGATCACCGTGGGATTCTATCGTAGCGGCTCTGTTCGGCTCTTTTCGAACACGGATCACGACCAAGCGATAATCGAACTACTGATGTCGTGTGTCGAGACGACGACGTAACCGTGAAATGGTCGTATGTGAAATAATGCTCGTCGACGAGAATGGACAAGCCTAGGCCGGGATTTGAACCCGGGCTCTCGTCCTTACCAAGACAATCTGACATATCGAGGTCTGAAACCGTATTTTTCGACGGCTTCTGTCGTTGCCATTAATATGTTTGCTTGGTAATCGTGCTTCAGTCCACGTGTTTTCCCTTGTTAGAGGCTATGCTCCGCTGAAGTAGTATTACACCGCTTCCTCAATAAAAATGCGGGGACGCGTCCTTGTAGACCGACTATTAACCCGAGCCCTCTATTGTCGAAATAAAGAGGTTGAGCACCCATCCAGATCGATTAACAAGGAGGCTATAGATTTTGTATCGAGATTTTCGATTGGTCATGCTTTTCTGCCTTCCTCCCAGCCTGCAGTAGGATCTGTAAGGCCTTTCGGCAGTCTCCACTAGTTTCTGCTACTTGCTCAGCAATTCTTTGTATGACTTCTTCGGAGACGGTTCCAGGATGGAAGGCCTGTTTGACCCGCATTTCGAGTATCCCAGCGATCTGGGAAGCAGTGTACGGTTCGAATTCGAGAGTATCATGATTGAGCCGTGACCGGCTACGAGAATTCAAATTCAGTCGTGAAGGACTCTGATTCGAGATCATCAAAACAGCAATCGAGTTCTCTGCTTCCATATTCAATAATTGAAGATCATAGACGACCTCGGTCTGGTCACTGAGTTGGTCAAACTCGTCCAAAACTAGAGCTACACTCCGATTCTTATCCAGCCACTCTCTAAGCTTAGAAAGCAGTTCATCAATCGGTTTGCCTTTACGCGGTGCAGGATAGCCCAGCCGAATCAACAACTCAGTCAACAACGAAGGCCGAGTATTGTACTGCCAACAATTGACATACACCGTTTTCACCGATACCTGTTCCTCTAGCTTCTGCATGACATACCTGACACAGGTGGTCTTCCCCATACCTGCTGGGCCATACACCAAGAGATTACTCGGAGTACGTCGACGGGCCAACGGTCTAACAGCGTCCGCGATACGTTCAATCTCGGCCTCTCGTCCCACGGTCTCCTCAGGCACATAACCATCAGTAAGATACGACTCCGAACGCAGCACACCCCGCTTCTGCGACTGATCCCTTTGATCAAACAACGATACATCACCCCCCTATATATCCACATAAGGCCAAACAAATGTTTCAAAACGTGCTACCACACCACACTTCTATAGGGAATAATACAATCTGTTATCTGAAACTTAATCAAGCGAAACACCCTCATCTCAAAACAATGCCTCTATCGAGTCACCAATTATACCATTATGAGTGTCATCCACAACCCAGAACCACTGCAAAGAGAATTCCAGCCTACTGAGCTATTACATCGAGAAGCCGAATTAGAACAGGTTCAAACAGCAGTTCAACAACTCCAGAACATCCACATACACGGATCACACGGCATAGGAAAAACCAGTCTCATAAACCACGCCGTGAAAGAATCAACCGCCACTACCTGTTACATCAACTGCCTCGAATACGATACTCAGTACAAAATCCTGAAACAGATACTAGAAAAGGTAGGGCGTGAACCTGTAAGGACCGGGCATCACACTTCAGAACTCCAACGACGATTACAAAAACAAATAGAGGTACTTGAGACAATCATCGTATTGGACGATCTCGATTTTCTGCTGCTGAATGATGCCGACGACCTACTCTACTTCCTTTCCCGATTAGACGCAGATCTTGGCCTAATACTGATCACAGCCAACCATGCAGATCTCAGTAACGAACTAGAAGAAAGAACACTGAGCAGTTTACTCCCGAAGCAGCTCGCATTCGAACCCTACAACCCAGATCAAGTATACGAAATACTGGCTGATCGAGCAGAAAAATCACTGAAGCCGCAGACCCTACAAAAAGAAGCCCTGCAACACATTGCCTCCAACACACAGAATATGAGCCTAGGATTAACCTGGCTCCGAACCGCCGCAAAAAATGCGGATAACACGATCACCGAATCGTTAATTGAAGAGACTCGCAGAGAAGCGAGCAGACAATACATCGAAAAACAGCATGACCGCCTCTCCCAGACTCACAGACAACTCTACAAAATAACCGCAGAACTCGCTTCTGAAAGCTCGGGAAGTACGAATACAGGATCAATCTACCAACGATACCAAGAGCAAACCCAAAATCCTCTTTCAAACCGGCGGGTCAGCGACTATCTCAAACAACTAGAGCAACTCAATCTAATCACGGCAGACTACCACTACGGCGGCTCCAAAGGCAAGACAAGAGAAATTCGCTTGACTGATTGAAAAGCAGACAACTACAATAGGTCTTCAAGATCTATGTCGACGATCCCTCTGATTTCTTTCCGTAGTTGGCGGCGTTCTTTCTCCAAGCGTTGGCGGTCACGCCACCTCTCCCGCTTCTCCCGTCTGATTTCGCGGTAGAATTCTTTGATCCGGCTTTTCAACTCGGGTTTGCCCTCGTCACGCTTCCTCAAGTACAGGTCTTTTAATCGGTCGATGTACCAGTCGAGTTTAGATTCTAACTCGGTCAAGGCCTCTTCGTGGATCCGGTCGCGTTCTTCGAGCTGCTCAAAAATCTGCTCCAGCTCGCGTTCTAACCGTTCTTCTTCCTGGCTTTGAGACTCTTCGAGGAACTCGTCGACATCAAAATCATCTAAGGGGAAACTGCTTCCCCCAACGCTGTCATCGTAGTCGAAGTATCTCACCCAAGGAAATAACGAGAAGGATGGGTAAACCAGTTATTCCAGGCCTTGCTGCGTAAGCCATTCTCGGTATTCCCTTGCCTTCTTCCTATAGAACTGGGGCAGTTCCTCGATCTCTACCTCAGTCCACGACTCCACTTCTTCCAGTAGTTCTTCCGCCTCGAAAACCTCGCCAGATGCAATCCTCATAGATCCATAATTAGTCAAAGAGGATTGATTTAACCCTGGGAGAGACCGGTGTTCGTTAGAGATCAAGTTGATCCAATTTATCCAAGACACCTTTCTCCTCCAGCTCCGACAACCGCTCCAAGACGTTCTGTTTCTCCTCTTTCTCGGACCCGCTTTGCAATGAGAGAGGCCTTCCACACGTCCGGCACTCACTGTGACCTGATTGGTTGACTGTGCTGCAGAACGGGCACTGAACCTCCTTCTCCTCATCTTCTGAACCCGATAAACCGTATTGTTCTCTGATGGCTTTGTTGACGTCGTCATTATTGAGATGGACGTAGACTTTAGCTCGGTCGCTTCCTGGTTTCCAACCAGCGAACTTATTCAACTGCTCATAACCCATGAACGTCGCCACCTCAGTCAAACGAGTATGCCGCAGATTGTAGGGCCGAGTCTTATTCTCAGGGATATCAGCCTTTTTGCAGGCCTTCTTGAACATTTTGTAGAAATTCCTGTACTGCAACCGATCATAGAGATCAGGGTCGTAGTCGCAGTTCTCACTGTGCTGCTGGGGAATATCACCACATCGAGTACATTTCTGTTGGCCCATCTTCACCCATAGCGGAGCACTCGGATCCTTCAGATCACCTAATTCGCCGCCAAGAGGATGCTGCATAAGCCACTCACGAACAGCCCTACCGGAACGAACCATTTGATTCGTCCGATCAGGTGTACCTTTCAAGCCTTCCAGATAGATGAAATCTCCTTTGCTATCCGAGGTGAAATCTCCAATATTCCGGGCTAAGAGTTCGCCAGGCCGTGCTGCAGACTCATACATCATCATTGTAAAAGCCCGATCACGAACACGGGAGAAGCTGCTGAACAGTCGTTTCAATTCGTCTTCTGTGAACAAATCTTCTCTACTGATCGAAGACTGCTCTTTACCGACTTTGAAGAACAGAGTTTTTTCCGGTTGCTCATGACCTCCGTTCTCGATACGGTAGAACTTCTTTACAGCGGTCTTGAATTTGACCTTAGTTGAGTCAGCGTAGTCACTGCGGTTGACTGCTGCAAGAATCTGTTTTAATTCATTTTCGTCAGCTCCGCGCATCGTGAAATCTGTGGGCGAGAATTTTGTTAGCATCGTCTTCCAAGACCAGAGAAGCCGTGATTGTTGGACTTCACTGATTCCTTCGGCAGCGCAGTGGTTCACGAAATCGTGGAGTGCTTGAATATTGTCAGAGTTGATAGTGGTTTTAGATAAATTGTTGAGATCGCGGTTTACATTCACGTATTCTGTGGTTGACATAGTTCTAGAGTTTCACTGTTGAATTAAGAAGGAGAATCCGATAGACACGGTTTCAGTTGATCGAAAAAACATGGATTCGAATGGTTAACCATTGAACCCTTGATCGAATGGCAGGACCCGCCTAGATATGAGCGGTTCAAGCGTTCTGCTTGCCGTGCTTTTCGCCTCTCCTTCCTTCGTTTGATTTTCCAAGTGAAGATTGGTTTAGAATTTTTAAATAAGTTCCCTGAATAAGAATTCAGATACGAACGTTGATCTCGACAATTTCCCTTGGCTTGTTTCTCTTGCGTAATGTTGGTCCAAAGAATAAAATAAGTAATCTCCGAGTTACTGTTCATACAATGGACATCACGATCCCCGAAGAGGGGAACATTGCGAATGACGATCTCAGCTATGCAGAACTAATCAAGAGTATTGATGAAGGAAGCATTCACATACCAGAATTCCAGCGAGAGTTTGTCTGGAACGAGCAGAAGATCCTAGATCTCCTCGACAGTATTTACAAGAAGTATCCTATTGGCAGCCTGATTTTTTGGGTTACTAACGAGGACTTCACGTACTCTGCTCCTATTGGAGACAACGAATCTGGCTCTTCGAACCTCAAGTATCGATTCTTCGTGGTAGACGGCCAGCAAAGGCTAAAAAGTCTCTACTACGCCGCCAAAAGCGATGAACTGGAAATGCAGGGCGGGGAGAAAGAAATAGACGTTGTATTCGACCTAGAAGAGGAAGAATTCATCTTGGAAGGGGATATCCGAGACCGGAAAAAGAGTATGTACTCTGTACCAGGAGTCAAGGCCGAGGATATGCTGATACAGGTCTTAGAGGGGGTGAAAGACTCAACTCTAGATGAAGTCCAAGAAAATCTAGATATTGGAGATAACCCTCTAGACAAATTCCTTAGCAGCTTAGCAGATATTAATATTCTCGCAGAGACCGAGAACGGTTATAGACTAACACCAGATGGCGAACACGCATTGGAGAACCGCGACTACCAATACGTCGCAAACAACCTCGTCAACCAATCAAAGTTCATCAAGGAAACCCTCGAACTGATTCAAGAAAGTCCTGGCATCACTCGCAACGAAGCTAAACCGGACTTCCAAGAGATCTACGGAGGCTCTACCACCACAGCCTACCAACAGTTCGCTCGACGCTGTCGCTGGCTACGGACACTACAATTAATCAAAAAGGAAGACGGCGGATACTACATCACAGACTCAGGAAAAGCCACTCTTGATGAAATTAGAATAATCGAGGAAGAGATAGAATCGCGGTTCATTCCCTTAGAACGAATTCTTGTGGATCGGGGAGAACTAGATATAGAATATCTATCTCAGTTCCCTGAAGATCGTAGAGGAAAACTGAACCATTTGAGAAAAGTCTTCCACGACTACGACTTCTCGATTATACTCACTAACAAAGCTGACTGGGAAGCAGTCTGTGACATCTTCGAACGGATCAACACCAAGGGCCAAACTCTGACTGTCGTTGATCTAATGATCGCCAAGACTTGGAGTGGCCAAGAATTCAATCTACGGGATGAACTAGCTGAATTCAAAGACGAAATCGGAGAAGATCTGCCTGACATAACCATACTACAATCAGTTTCCCTGAATATCGCCGGACGTTGCCGTCGACAAGACATTCTTGGACTGGATACTGAAGCGGTCAAAGAAGAGTGGGAAAACGTTGTGGAGTCAATTAAAAAATCAATCGACTTCTTACACAACAACCTAAGCCTCCCAACTCTGAATCTTCTCCCATACCCTGCACAAATCGTGCCTCTTAGTCGGTTCTTCTACCTGATGGGGAATAAAGAGCCAAGCCAAGAGCAGAAACAGAAGCTTATCCGCTGGTTCTGGAAATCTGCTATTTCTAACCGCTTCGACTCTGCCGTCGCCAGCAAATTGGAAGAAGACGGTCAATCGATAGAAAAGATAGTCGAAGAAGATCCAGTCGAATTCCAGTACAGTTACATCCGGAGAACCGTCGACGACATCATCAACCAGAACTATTCTCTGAGAAACGCTTTCGTCAAAACCATAATCTGCCTGTTCGCCAGTGAGAACCCGGATAACCCTGTGAACAACGCTCCCGTATCTCACGATAACTTCTCCAAATACAAGCAGACGGAGATGCACCACATCTTCCCACGCAACTATCTACGGACCCAAGGCGTTGAGGACGAGATGATCAACAGTATAGCGAATATTATGTTCCTCTCAGCAAACATCAACAAATCCTCAGACTTCAGCGATTCACCAAAAGAGTATTTGAGCGAGATCGACAATCCTCAGCTCGAAGACTCGCTTGAAACCCACTTGATCCCGAATCTGAATGAATCGGGCTTGATGGACAACGACTACGACCGGTTCCTGAACTACAGAGCTCAACAGATATTAAATAAGTTGGAAGAAGTAACCGGGGAAGAAGACATAACGGGAGGTGCTGGAACGCTTTCACCAGAAACACCGTTCACCAACGAAATGAATATGCGAGAGCTTGTCCGTAAATCAGACTCCTACGTCTACTGGTTTGACAAGTACTTCACCCGAAAGGGGCTGGAATACATCATTCAAGAGATAGACGTCGACGATGTCGACGAAGTCCGTATCCTCACCGGAACCGCTCAAACTGACCATAACCTCAGAGGAGACTTTGAGAGATTCAAAGAAGAACTCAAAGAGAAAGGAGTAAAGGCCGAGATGCGGGTCATTTCAGGAGAAACAGCAGGCGAAATCCACGATCGATGGCTAATCTCTGAGAACCACGCCTACAATATTCCATCCATCAACACAATTGGACGAGGCCAGTACGCTGAAATCACAAAGGCAGCCTCCCGACCACCATTCGAAGACTGGTGGACCAAAGGCGACAACATACTCAAAAACTGGAACGAAGTACAAAAAGTAATCTAACTACTATATTCCGATATGCCGAAACCGCCGAACACCCTAACTCGATAAATTCTCAGGTCTATTGAAGTCCCGAACCAGCCGAAATACTATTTGATCAGCGTTGAGGCCTTGCTCCTGTATTCTCTGCTCCAATCCCTCCAAGATCTCCTGATTTCTGGCAGCGATCCACGTCGTGAATCCTCGGTCAAGATGTTTCCGTAGGTGCTTGATTTCTCGGGCGTTGTTTCCCATGGCTACCTCGACTACTAACTCCGTGTTTCCCATGTTGACGTAGACATCTGCATCGAATTTCTCAAGGAACGCGTGGTGGCCTTGGTTTTCGAAGGCCTCCTTGATCTGAGTTTGCCAGTAGCGGTGGACAACGCTTCCACGACCCCTATGTTTCGCCTCCAACTCTAACACATTTTCTGCATAGTCTCTGCCTTTGTCTGTTAGTTCAAGGAGTTTTCTCTGACTCTCGTCTGTTTTCACTTGACGCTCGAATAGAACTCCGTTATCGACGAGCTCGTCCTTCGCCTTGTTTCCCTTGTACCGACTGGAAAAACGCTCGTACCGCTCCGTCAACGGCTTGAAAGGGTTCTCCACCACGTCTTCTAGGAACCGATCAGCATCACTGGAGAGGTCGACCTGTTCCGGAGGATCATCAATAATCTCAGGCTCCTCAACTTCTTCTGATCGACCGGGGGCTACTTCGCTTCGGAAAGCAGCAGAACGTTGCCGCTCAGTATACGATAACCGGCTCCACTCCTCACTCATCCGACTGCTTAATTTGGAGTCACTGAGATCCTTTTTTAAGCCGTAATCGTTCAAAGAGACCGGGACTGGGCTACCATTACCGACCTGGATTACTGCTTCACCGACACCGAGCTCAGAAGCAAACTCTCTCTGCCGCTCAGACAAATTCATTGACCCTGCCAACGCGTCAAACTGCTTCCGGTCTCCCATAGGCAGCAACACCTTCGTATACGTATTCGCCTTAATCGAATCGGTCAACTTCGAGGCCTCTTGATCACCCACGACCAAGCCCTCACCGAACTCCCGCATCTTCGCCGTCAACTGATCGATCTCTGGAATACCCGAGGCATCCTGACGCTCCTTGTACACCGAAAACACCTGCTTACCCTCGTCCAAGAAAAACACGTGCCGCAAATTTTCACCTCGATTATTCTCTGCTAACCGATACTCGTACACCTGAGCGAACAACGACTCCATCAACAAATTCTGCAAGTCACGGCTCACACCATCAAACTCAAACACCACATCCCTCTCCAACAACTCCTCGATAGAATGGCCCTGACTACAGTCAAACACCTTACCCGCAACCAAATTAATCGCCTCCAACCGATTCAGCAACCGGTCACGGTAATTCGATGATGTACGGACATAATTCATCTTATCGCTCTTGATCAATAGTTCGAGTTCGTGAAGACTCGGGTACGGCCCTGAAACACCATCAAACAAACCATACAAACGATACAACTCAATGACCTTCTTCAACAGGTAATTCTTCGACCCCGAAAGCAACGCGGTCGCATGACCAAAGATCTCGCTGAACACTTGCGCCCACCTCCTCGGAGAAACACCCTCAGGAGGCCTCAACGGATTATACCGAAACTCACTCCACGGCAACACCAACAACTCATGCTTCTCCGAGAGATGACGGTAATCCCGCTTCAAATCAAAAAACCAAGCCGGACACCCCAACTCCTCGTATAGATTATAGAACAACGTAGTCTTACCACTACCCGACTGGCCTACCGCGAGAAAATGCCGCGTCAAACCATCCTCTTCCAATCGAAACAGTCCTCCATCGAACGTTCTGCCCAACTCAATACTGCCACTGCTGAGTTCAGGCCTAAACGGATACTGAAAATGCTGAATCGACTTACCGACGACTGCTTTCGAGGCCGCCTTCTGCAATTTCTCATTGCCTGAAACACCGGCTGCCAATACCAGTCGACGTACCTCCGGATCATCCAACACCCCATTCCGCTTCGCAAAATCAACTAACCCTTCTCCAGATCGATCCATGAAAAAGAGGTGCTAACCAGAACTCTACTATATCCCGTAAGGCCATGTTTCAATAGAAGATACCCTACGCAGCAGCCCCGCCGTAGAAGGCCTCGGCCTGATCCATAATCGGGTCAACCAAGTGCTCATGCTTGTACAAACTGAGGCCGTTGCTTCGTAGAACTGCTTTGACCTCTGTCGTGATCTCGGCTCGGATCTTATCGCGGTTCGTCCAATCGAGCTCGACACTATCCTTCAAATTCTGCTTCAATTCACGGGCAATCTGCTTCAACGTCTCCTCATCGATCTCGGTATCGGTATTCGTCGAGATCGCATCATAGAATGCCAACTCCTGATCGCTCAAATTCAACTCATCCTGCCGATCATCAGTCTCCTGAATCTCATCGGCAAAATCCTTCAACTCATCAATAACTTGGCCCGTGGACAGGAAGCCCTGATTGTAATCCTCGATCGTCTCCTGCAACTCCTTCTCAAACGACTCATACTTCGCCAAATTACCCTGCTTCCTCGTTGAAATCTCGTTCTCCAGCAACTGGCGAAGCATCTTCACCTGCAAATTCTCGAACTCAACCGCCTCCACCTCCTGCAAAAACTCATCACTCAACACCGGCTTCTGCTTCTCCCACTTATCGAAACCAGTTACCTCAATCAAATCCTCAATACCTACACCAGCAGCCACCAACTCCTTCATCGCAGAATCCAACCCCTCCACCTCATCAGGATTACCAGAATTCTCAATACTATTTATCGCACCAAGCACAGCTTCAAAGAACGCGACATCCACACGGATCTCACTCGCCGCAGAATGCGGAGTCACCAACGAATGAGCCTTCTTCAAACCCTTCATCGACTTCCGGAACTGATCCTCCCGCTCCTCCGTGATCAAAACCTCATTCTGGGCCTTATACAACAACCGCTTACGCTCCAACCGCTCAAGCTGCGGCCAATCACTGTAATCCACAGCCGAAAAGAAATCAGCGACTTCCTGATGCTTCTCCCGCATAACCTTCACAGCCTCCTCAATATCCAACATCGCATCATCCCGAATCTCAGAAGTATACTTATCCAAGGCCTCCTTCAACCGCTCACTAATACCAATATAATCAACAATCAGGCCTCCCGGCTTGTCCTTGTACACCCGATTGACCCGTCCAATAGCCTGAAGCAAGTTATGGTTCTTCATCGGCTTATCCACGTACAACGTATGCAGATGCGGTGCATCGAACCCGGTCAACCACTTATCGCAGACAACAACGATCTCGAATGGGTCGTCCGGATCCTTGAACCGGCGTTTTAACGTCTCGTTCGAAATCGGATTCTCGATGAAATCCTCTGACCCAGAAATCACAACCCGAGTCTCTGGAGCACCCGGCACCTCCCTGATCTTCCTACTGAGATTAACAGCAGCCTCACGGCTGATCGCAACCACCATCCCCTTGCCCTCAATCTCCCGATTATTGAAGTGGTCGACAATATCCTCTGCGATCATCTCGGTCCGCTCCTCACTGTTCTCAATGATCCTGCGAAGCTGCGTCCACTTCCGCTTCATCTCATTCTTCAAATCATCCGACTTCGACGCCATCAACTCATTAAACCGGTTCTCGATCTCAGGATCATTAATCTGCAGCTTCGCCAAACGACTCTGATAATAGATCGGAACCGTCGACTCATCCTTCTCCGACTCCCGAATCGTATACTGGCTAATATAACCGCCAAACGTATTCGTCGTCGACCGATCCTCCTTCTCAATCGGAGTCGCAGTAAACCCGATATACGACGCATTAGGCAGCCCATCACGCACATTCGTAGCCAAACTCTTGTACTGCGTACGATGGGCCTCATCCGCCACCACAATCACATTGTCACGCTCATTCACCACCGGATACCTGACCTCATCATCAGTTGTCTGGAACTTCTGAATCGTGGAGAAAATAATACCGCCAGCCTCCCGATCCAACCGTTCCCGAAGCTGAACCCGATTATCCTTATCCGCCCACTCCGCATTCAAACCATGCTTCTCGAACTCCTTGTACAACTGATCGTCAAGATCATTCCGATCAGTCAAAAACACAAGAGTCGGATTCCTCATCGAACTCTCACGCTTGATCTTCTTCGCATAGAACACCATTGAAAGAGACTTCCCCGAACCCTGCGTATGCCAAACCAGGCCAATACGATTCTCATCAGGATCAGGCACAACTCTCCGACTGCTCTCCACAGCACTATTCACCGCGTAAAACTGGTGATACGCAGCCAACTTCTTACTCAGCTTCCCAGCACTACCATCATACACCACGAAATTCTCAATGAGATCTAGCAGTCGACTCTTTTCGAAAGCACCACGAATCAAAACCTCAGAAGGCGGTAACTCATCCGTCGCATCCTTCTGCTCATCAATATACCGCCACGGCGAAAACCACTCCCAACCCGCACTCAAACAGCCGAGCTTCGCATTATTCATATCCATAATACCGATCAGCTCATTGTAATGGAACAGGTCCGGAATATCGTTCACGTACCGATCCGTCACCTGCTTATACGCATTCCCCATCGAGGCCTGAGGATTCGTCGGATCCTTCAACTCCAACACGCCAATAGGTAGGCCATTCACGAAAACTACGATATCCGGCTTCCGCTGAGGCCCATCACCAATCTGAATAACCACCTGATTAGAAACTAAAAAATCATTCCTTTCAGGTTCATCAAAATTGAATACATCGACAAAATCGCCTCGGACCTCACCATCAACCTCGTATTCCACTTGGACACCATTCACCAGCTTCTCGTGGAAATCCTTGTTGTTCCTCAACAGACTTGGAGAATTAGAACCAACTAACTGCGAAATAGCATCCTCAATCGCCGCCTCAGGAAGACCCGGATTAAACTCACGAAGCTTACGCTCTAACCGGCCCCTCAAGACAACATCAGACAGAGAACTCCGCTCAGGATCAGCCCCATTAGGCCCCAGCTCAACCCCTGGCTTATACTCATAACCGATCTCCTGAAAAATCTGCAAAATCGGCTTCTCCACCAGCTCCATCTCGTTCATCGACATAACCAATCAAACCTCGTTAGTAACCTCTAAATTCTCAAGATTAATGTTGTTAACTCTGATATCGCCTGACATCAACTTAGGAAGGAGAGTATCTCGAATTTGAGCGAGACGTCTATTTTCATCTAATAGTACACTTTTCTGCTTGTGAATCGGTCGAGCTATGTTTGTAAACTTTTTAATTTCGTCCTCAGGAGGCAGTGAGAATTCATACTCGCCTATCGAGGTTAGGCTAAGATGAAATACTGTAGTACCTGTCGCCACTGATGTTGTGTACTCATCAAAATCATCTGCTTTGAATAAATGATACAGGAACTCCCTTGAGACGCTTTCTGGCAGAACTTTTGCCAAATCCTGTGAAATGATGCTTTTTTCTGCATTCAGATCCGGTATTATAGCTGGAGAACCTATCAACTCCCCATCTAGCGTCTGCTCTGTAATTGCTAAAATGAGATCCCCTTCCTTGATATGGTATCTATCTTTAATTACATCTTCTGTATAGTATTTATAATCATCAGATCTAAAACCGCCTCCTTCTTGTACATTCTTCAGATTTATCATAGGGTAGCTGTCATTAATTTCATTTTCTTTATCAAGATAATCACTGCTATAGGAATAGCCTCTCTTCAGCTCCACGATGCTATCTAACTCAACTACTTTGAAATTTACCGGGATTTCCCCAATATCTGTATTTTTGAATTCGCTATATGAATCGTAATCTACGAAACGGGATTTGAAGATTGTCTGTATTAGATCTTCCAGCTTATTTCTAATTTTGTTATTTATTTCAATTTTTGTGTCCAAGTTATCGAGAATGGCAACAATTTTTCTCTGTTCCTCTATTGGTGGAATCCTAATACGTTTCTGGTCAAAGATGTCCAAAGGAACCCTCTGTCTTCCTGAGGTTCCTGTCATCCTCTTGATCGCAAACTGTCTTATTTCAGGCCTTCGAGCAGTATAGTAGACAAACTTTGGAATTGTTTTTTCTGTATCCGAGAGAACTATGAACTCCGTCGATCCAATCGCAACTTCATCGTCATCAAAAACATCAACATAAGCTGTTTTTCCATTTTCAAGACAAGGTGTGATCCTTGCCATTAAAGTCTGTGCGTTCCTAAATCTGGGTCTTGAATAGGAGTATTCTTTTATGTCCCAATTTTGAATTTTTCTTTTGTTTCTGCCCACATCAGCCATACCAACGGCCTTATACTCATCACCTTTCTCAGCAGATGGATAGTCATTTATTTCGATAACATCTGAAAAAATTACTTCCTCCCACCCGTCACATAATTTTTCATTGGAAGACAGGATTTCTTCGTTAATTTCTTTTTGTTTTGAAGTCAAAATCCAAGCACCTCCAAATTCTTCTCAATCTGATCCTGTAACTCGTTGGATTTCTGGAAATTTTCTCTGAGATCAGCTGACAGCCTTTCTATCTTAACGTCGAAGGGTTCATCGTCGCTATCCTGTTTTTTGATTCCGACGTATCTGCCGGGCGTGATTATATGACGGTTTTCTTCTATATCGTCGATATTAGATATCTTACAGAATCCTATCTCATCCTTGTATTCGGCTGCTCCTTCTTCACCTCGATAGGCTCTGACCTTCTCAACAATTTTATTAATATTCTCTTCAGAAAGAGTGTTTTGTGTCCGGTTGATGTTCTCGAATTCCTCTCTGGCATCTACAAACAGTGTTTCACCGCCTCTATCACGGTACTTGTCAGAGTCTTTCCCCTTACTCAAAATGAAAATACAGGCAGGGATGCTTGTTGTGAAGAACAGTTCCTTGGGAAGTGCGATAACAGCATCAAGCAGATCATCTTCGATGATACTCTGCCTAATTTCCCCTTCTTTGCCCTGAACGGACATCGCTCCGTTCGCCATAACAGTGGCTGCCATCCCGGTATCGTTGAGATGAGTAATCATGTGCTGGATGAAGGCGTAATTCGCATTATTGGAAGGTGCTACACCATATTTGAAGCGAGGATCATCGTCTGCGATCGAGTCCTTGCCCCACTCGCTCATATTGAATGGAGGATTAGTGAGAATGTAATCAGCTTCGAGGCCTTTGTGTTGGTCGTTGAGGATGCTGTCACCTTGTTTGATGTCTCCGTCCAATCCTCGGAGGTACAGGTTCATCTTAGAGATTTGGAGAGTGCTCTCCTTGATTTCTTGACCGTAGATCGAGATTTTGTCGGTGTCGCCACCGTGGCTTTCGATAAATTTCTGGCTCTGGACGAACATTCCACCGGAGCCGCTGAATGGGTCGAAAATCCGGCCTTCATATGGTTCTAAGATCTCGACCATGAGTTCGACCACGCTTTTTGGAGTGTAGAACTCGCCCCCTTTCTGCCCGCCTTTCATCGCAAACTGTTTGATGAAGTACTCGTAGACACGGCCGAAAATATCCTCATCCTGCTTCTCATCACCGTTCTCGTCGACCTCGCCCATCTCAAGATCTGCAAACAAGTTGATGAGGCCTTCTAATGCGTCAGAAGAGTTGCTTGAGATTGATGATCGGGAGTATCCCTTTGGCAGAATTCCTTTGAGCCGCGGGTTCTCATCCTCGATAGTCCGCATCGCATCATCGATCTTCTTACCAATTTGAGGGTCAGTAGCGTTGTCGACAAAGTACTGCCACCGAGCTTCTTCAGGAAGGTAAAACACGTTCTCGCTCTTGTACTCATCTTTATCAGTTAGAATATACTCCCGTTCCTTCTCATCCTCAGTATAGTGCCGGGACTCCGGATCCCTCGTGCTTTCCTCAAGCTCCTGTCGCCGCTGCTCGAAAGAATCAGACATACTCTTGAGAAACAGTAAACCGAGCGCGAAATCCTTGTACTCAGATGGATCGACAGGGCCTCGAAGTTTTTCGGCAGTTTTCCAGAGCTTCTTTTCAAGCTCTCCATTAGAATTCCCGGCAATTGCCATATAATCTACTGGTAGGGATACTCTGTTAATACTTGTGTTGGGAGAACTGCGATTATTCATCAGTGAATTCGAGTAAGGCCTCGTAGCTGTCTTGAAGGTGTTCGATGGTGTTGTCGTAGTGCCAGATAGGTAGGTATTTTTCGACCGAGTACTGCGGGCCTCCGTTGTTGTAGATGATTTGGATTCCGTGAGGCAGTTCCTCTCCATCTAAATGTGAGACATCGCTGTTGTACTCACCTCTCAGGAACTGGTTTTGTTTCAGGATGAAGCGGTAGGTTATGTCGTCAATCAACTGTTCTTCCAGCGTCCGATTCAACGGATCGTCTTCAGCGAAGTCTGTTATCGGTCATCCACCCGTGATTGGTAATCAGTCTCAGATTTTGAATTCAATCGAATTTCTGCATCTTCTTGGAAGGCCTGATCAATCGCCTTCTTGTAATGTGCTTCTGGAAAATAATTGAACAAGCCCCACTCCAGCTCCTCTCTGGAATCCAGGAACAGCCAGTAGGGCTTCCGAAATTCTACGTACTCTTTCTCCTCCAGAAATTCCTCGATCAGATCGTCTACGTCGACCGTCAGTCACACCCCCATTCGTCGAGATCGAAACCACACTCGCCATTACGTAAGGCCTCTAACTCGGTTTCATACACTCCAGCTAGTTCTTCGTCGAGGCCTCCACCGTCCGGAAACAACGGCTCTTCACTATCGGGGTCAAGATCGGTTCGATACGCACCCGCCCTCTTCAACTGGGCCTCGGAAAAGTAGCCGTACTCCCAGTCCCCGTACGTCTTCGGCGACCGAACCCGGCCAAAATACAGCTCGTCATCCTTCTTTTCGAAGGCCTCCCACTCCCAGTCCGGCAAGAGGGCAGCCTCCCACTGAGCCAACGGCTCCACATCATCGTAATCACTCATAACAGCATTCACCCCCGAGTCTAAGCCTCTGCCTCGTGCATCTGCATGAGTTCTCGCAGGGTTTCAGGCTCGCTCTCCCAATACGGCTCAGCATCACCATCTTCAATCAACGCACGGCTACGCCGATCAACCGCTTGTCGACCCAATTCTTTCGGCTCCGGGAGTTCGTTGTTCCCGGTCTCCAACAACTGTGAGGCCTTCTCAAAACCCGTGGCAAGCTCGTACTCCGGGACATCGCGAGTATAATGAGTCAACGCACGCGTGGCCGCGTTGTACGTCTCCCACAACGTCGGGGCCTCCGGATCATCTATTTCGTCAAACAAGGCGTTCAACAGATCCGGTACCGGATCCTCCAGATACAGGCCGACACCCGTCTCCAACAACACCAGCAAGGCCTCATCCTGATTCATCAACTCCCGCTCCTGGGCCTCTTCCAACCGGTGCTCAACCTGTTCCGGGCTTTCAACCACTGCGTCGACCGCATTATACGCCAACCCAGGATCGAACGGATCGCTGTGCGTCTGCTCGAAACCCAATTCAGAAACAAACGCCGTCATCCCGTTACTGCAGACCTCACGTTCCGCACCGATATCGTATTTCAAGCCGTGATACCCGGAATGCCCGCTCTGAATCTGCAACCCGAGATCAACCGGATCACCCTCAGCAGCGTAAACTCGTGCCCCATCAAAATCGATCGAGGCCGACATCTTGTGCGCCGACGGAGACAACGAAACACGGCCTTCCGGCCAAATATCCTCGTGTCGACCGATCGCATCACCAACCGTCCCCAGAATATCACCGTACTGAATCACGTTGTAGAAACTCTCACTACTGGACACAACACCTGTAGCACGGCCATCATCCGTCCACAACGAGTCCCGGTACGGGATCTCCTCCCACTCATCCAACTCTTCCTGATGAGCATACACATCGTGTCGACTCACCTCCGGCAGCTCCTCCGCGGTTTTATACAAATTATCCAATCCACTGAAATCATAATTTTCACCTTTCATTTTTCGATTCACCCTTCTAACCCATACTAAGAACAAACCAGAATAATACAGAAACGAGAGACCAAGCTTCCGATGAACCAAGGATACTCTGAAACTCAGAAACTTGTTTTCATACAAAACATATAAGACATCATGTTATATTGCTACTTAGTAACGAGGCCTTGATAACAAATGAGAAAAAATAATGACGATACTTCGATAGGTAGGCGTAAATTCGTTGCAGCAACAGTAGCAGCACTAACAACAGGAGCGGCAGGCTGCATAGGAAACGATTCCCAAGAACCCATAAGAGATCCTGACCCAGAATCTAACAACTCCACTGATTCAAACAATGATGATTCTAAAGATTCTAATGATCAAAGTGAAGGCCTCAACACAGATACTACTTGGGAATACGTAGACTGTGGAGAAATGGATTTTTATGAGGATTTAGCTAGCAGAGATGCCGGGGGTAAAAACGCCTTAGAAGTAGGGCTTCAAAATGCTTATGAAGGAATAGACTTCACAGACCCTGAGGCAGTAGGAGAAGCAACAGCCAACTTCTTTAATCCTATCGTAGAGCATTATAGCGATGAACTTGGAGGACAATCTTCAGCAAGAATAAGATACGCAGTCGCAGCAGCCAACAAAAGAATAAAAGAAGAGGTACAGCGACAAAACCTGAAAAACACAATAGTCAAAGTTACTGATGACAATGTTGAAGACCACGGAATCGGGAGGTTATTTTCAACAGAACACGAATCACTTACTGTAGACTCCAATACCCATAATGCGGGAGCCATTCAAGATGAACCTCTTAAAAACCGCAACGATAATATAACTGACCGGTTAGCAGGATTTGATGAGTCTAATTTGAAAGATGCCTCACTACAGGAGACAGGTTTTTACCAAGGAATTTTGAGAAGTGTCTATGAGGCAGAGGATATTGATTTGAAGGAGAAAGCAGGAGTGCCTTTAGAGATTCTCCCTAAATACATTGAAGAGGCCGTTCTTGCAGAAGACGGAGAACTATTCCTAGGCCCAGTAAGAGACTCAACCGCAGTACTCGAAACAATATTCATCGAAGACCAATTCGACGAAGCACTCGAATTCCTTGGCGAAGACCCTGACAGCTACGAAGCAATAAGCCTCACATCAACCCCCTCTGAACTACCCCGAAGACTAGATTACGACGACTTCAACGGGTACGCCGAGGAATTACTCGAGAACCACACGGAACTAATCGAGACAGGCGAAGAAGCCTTCGAAACATTCTATGGAACTGTATAAAAACAAACATAAAAAAGAGGCCTAATTTAGGCCTCTCGAAAAACTCCTCTCTTATTCTGGAATTTCTACACCTTCATCCCTCATATCTTGAAGGTAATGTTCGTTCTCGTCTTGATGTAATGCGATTACTTCTCCGCCTTTGACCGGATCGTCAAAGTCGGTTACGTCGTACTGCCATTCACATGAGTGGCCGTTGTATTCGCCTGGATCATTTACTTGTTTAATTACTTCTTCAGGGTCTTGAGTACCCATGTCAACTCTATCCTCTACAAACGCTCTATCCGAGTTCTCAACGTCGTTCGGCTTTTCGTTTAGGCTTCCTGCCCAGCACGTAACCTCAGCATGATTGATGTTCCTATTGTCGCCTCCGCTATCAGACACATCAGCGTAGTGTGAAATTTGAGTGTCTAAACCATCTGGAATGTAGTTAGGCCTCTGGCCCTCTGGCTGGTTGTTGAACGGAAACAGTACGATGCCAAACTTGTCATCATCACGTTCCGGCAGGTGAGCGGTTGTGGTCAAATCAGGGACTTCCACTACCGTGGTTCCTGTGATGCTACCAGTCGGATCTTCTTCACCCTCACAACTCCATTCAGGTATTTCGTCCGAACCTTGATAGGTCCAGGTTTCTTCTTCGCAGTTTCCTGCGAAACCTCCCTCAAATTCGGTCGATCTTACCGCATCATCTCCTTGTCCGGAGTTGGCGGGTTCCCAGGGATCTACTGCTTCTCCGCCAAGGTAGTGGTCTTCCGCGGTTTCCGTGTCGTAGTACTTGGTCTCTGTTGATTCGCTGCCGACTCCTGTCATGTTGAGGCCTTCCCACCAGCCTGCGTTCAATGCGTTTTCTTCACTGTCGCTGTATTTGTCTTCTGCTTGGTGGAGTGTTTGGAACTGTGTTCTCCATCCTTCTTTTTCTTCGACGAAGTCACTGTTGTAGCTTTCACCGGGTTCTAATTGGTCTTCGAAGTACTCCTTGTAAAGGCGATCTATACTCCGAATCATGCGATTCAATCAGTGATCTGAGGCAGATTTTCCAGACGTTCCTGTATATCCGGATGGGCCTTCCGAATAGAATACTCGCCAAAGAACAGATCAAAAAGCCGGTCTACTGATCGCCGAAGAGAGAATCGACCACCAAAATCTGCGATCCCCACAGCAGAGACATAACGAATATTCGTCATATTGTCCCGGTTATTATCAAAAGCCTTCAATGCCCGTTCCAATGGCTCGGATCCGACTTTCTCGGCTGCATATCGATCAGCGCGGAGCTCACGTGACCAGTAGTCGATCTGCATATAGAACAAGTTCCGTCCGACCATCGTCACCAGTGATGCGACCAATATTTTGGTCGCGTCTCAGGATCGTTTAGAACCAAGCCAACACTCACCGCAACGAAGTAGCAGTTGATACGTTAGAGGAAGGGGACTGTTTCGGTGCTAGAATGAAAGAGTCCCCAATCGAGATTACACTCAC
>NZ_JAQFWV010000018.1:0-51073 GCF_056175805.1 Halohasta sp. A2
AGCGCAAGCGGAGTGGTCGTTGTTTTCGGCGACGCACAACCTGTTGAAGCTGTGGCGGTCCGGCCGAGGGCCGAACGGCCACGAAGTAGCAGACACGATCGCCAGATAGCTGAGTTTGCCTCTCTTTTTGTCAACGCTGCTGGATCGGTTGAGCAAATTATACTGCGGTGTCTTCGACCGATATCGATGACTGAGAGTGTGAGAATTCTTAGACAGGCTCCTCTGTTTCTGTTATTTCTCCCGTTGCCGTTTCCATTGCCGCCACCGTTGCCGTTGCCGTTTCCATTACCGCCTCCACTGTTGTTTCGATTTCCTCGGTCTCGACCCCTATCGTGACCCGCATTTCTGTATCGTTCAGAATGAACACCTACAATCGTGAGTTCAAACGTTTCATTTCTCATATAGTCGTCGCCAGGTTCGTGATTGTCCAGGTCGACGCTGATATCATCAGAACTAATTGAAGCGTGTTGTTCTACTACGTGCAGATCTTCTCCGTCGAAGAAACCGAGAGCCGAATCAGATCTGAAAATCGAGCCGACAGACTTAGGAAACGACACTCACAGATGCGTGTATGAACAGACGGAACGTTCTTGTAGCCATAATTACGGGAGGCGTCATCGGTGCTGGGGGGTATACAGCGTGGGCACGCTCGAGCAGTCAGGAGTATCCACCGTATCCCGACAGTGAGACGAGTGATTTCTCGGGCTCCGAAGACACGATAACGGACACGTTCGAGTTGATCAACGACGGGCCAATGGTGTTCGAAGTCGACCACGAAGGCGACGACCGGTTCGTCGCATGGGCAATCGACGAAAACGAGGAGTTCGTCCAGGGCGGTCCTACGGTGCAAGCAGTCGGACCGTATGGCGGGCTGTCGATTCACGACCTGCCAACCGGCACCTACAGTATCGAGGTCGAAGCCAGCGGCGAGTGGACCGCTACCGTGCACGATCTCCCGGTCTACGAGGACGGAACGGGACTGTCACTGCCAATCGAGTACGACGGCGTGCTCGGCGACGTGATCGGACCGATCGACTTCGGCGAACCCCAAACTGTCGAGTTGGCCGTCGAGTTCGAGTCCGACGAGGGCCAGAACTTCGTCGACCTGATCGACCGCGAGGGGGAAATGGTCGGCGAACTGTTCGAAACCCGCCAGCTGGGTGACGACGACCAACCCGATGAAGAAAGCGAGTCGGACGACACCAACGAAACCGAGAGTTCGAACGAAACGAGTGATTCAGACAGCACAACGGATTCCGAAACCGACACCGAAAACGAGTCGACCGAGTCCGACGGCTCGGAATACTCGGAAGCGACCGAACGAACGGTCAGCGTCGATGTCGGTGGTGTCGGCTACATTGCGGTCGAAAGCGGTAACAACTGGACAGTGTCGATCACCCCCGAGTGAGACCTACGAGTCTTTCCTGTGGTCGACCACTCGGACCGCGCTGGATTCTTGGACCGCGCTGGGTTTCCGAATTGCCCAAACCGTTCGAACCACATGGATCAGTTAGTTTCGGACCATTCGCAGGAAGCTATCGATTTCGTCGACTGCCGTCTCGGTCGACTCACCATCGCGGGCGGCCACGCGTAACCGATCGAAGCGCTCGGCTAACCCGCCGACCGTCTCGTTGTCGAGACCCCGTGGGTCAAGCACCGGTACGCCTTCCAACTCGTTGGGTTCGATCTTGTCCATCCCCGATGAGTAGGTCCGACCTGACCGCCGAACGACCTCGCTGGCGAACCCACTATTTAAATACGCCAGCAACGCCCGTTGCTCGGTGTCGGTGAGGTCGACGTCGAGATACAGACCGTGCAGATTGCTCAGCGTCCGGGCGTCGGTCTCGTTTTTTATGAACCGACTTCCACCGCGGCTCATGTAGGTGACGACGATCGATGGCGGATCGCGGCGGTCGACGACGTACCAAGGTGTTCGATGCTGGGCGAGATAGCCGCTGTGGGCGGCAACCTCGTCCGAGCGGCCGTGGCGGAGGTAGTCGACGATGCCATTGGCCTGGACACTGTCACCAGATTCCTGGTAGGCGGAAATCCTATGGTTCTCGCCGTGGTTACTCGCCTGGAGTTGGCTCACGATCTCGGCGTCCAGCCCAGTGAGATCGTAGAGTACCCAGACCTCACGGCCCGCATCGCGGTCGGTCGCCCAGTCGTCGACGGTGTACTCATAGCCGGGGACACTCCGAGCGTTGCGGATGATCCGCGCGAGATACTGTTCGTCGATGTTCCACTCGTCGACCTCGGCTTGGGTCAGACAGAAAAAATCGTTCTGGCCGGTTGCGATGCCGCGGGTGACGTGACCGAGTTCGGAGAGCGAAACGAGATCGCTCGTCTCGATATCGAGCGGATCGAACAGCCCAGTCCATTTGTCGGTTGGTTCTAGTTCGGCCTGCGGGACGACATTGATAAACCCCCACTCGGTCTCGCCCTCACGATCACCCTCGATGGCCGCCAGCAACGCGTCCTCGCTGGGGTCACCGTCGACGCGAATAAAACGGGTGAGTGCGGTCGGCTCGCCGTCTGGTTTTTCGACAAAACTAACCAGGCTCGTGGTCATCGCCTCGTCGAACTTCGATCGGTCCTCGCGGTCGAACAGGACCAGCGCACGGATGTCGAACGCGGTGGCCAAAAACCGCTTGAGTGATTCACCGTAACTCGTTTCGAGGAACTCACTTGGTGTGATGAACGAGAGTCGACCACCCGGTGCCAGAAACTCGGCGGCGTGGTAGTAGAAGTAGGCATACATCGGCGACAACGCACTGACGGGACCGTCGACCTCGGCTTCGGCCTGTGTATTGATCCGGCGTTTATACGCCGCATCGAGTTCGTGGTGCCGCGAGTACGGAGGGTTCGAAACGATTGCGTCGACGCCGCCGTCGACAACCGAGGTGTCGGTAGCCAGAAAATCCCCGATACGTAGGTTGTGTGGCTCGCCGTGATCCAACAGTGCCAGCGAGGTCGACGCCATGACGAGCGCGAGTTCGTTGAGATCGATCCCGTAGATGTCGGCCAGTGGCGGTTGGTCGACGAGTTCCTGTTTTTGCGTATACATTGCGGCCGCCAGCGCACCAGCACCCATCCCCGGGTCCAACACTGTTTCGGTTCCGTCGTCGATCAGCCACGCGGCCATCAACGAGGCGATCGACGGTGGCGTTCGGAACTGGCCGAGTTTGCGTCTCGACGCCTGGGGCGTGAGCGATTCGAACAGTCGACCGACCTCCTCGCTTGGCTCGGTGGCGTCGACGAGGCTGTGGCGTGCTGCGACGAGAGCCAAAAGATCGGACTCGTCGACCAGTGCGGCCACTCGGTCGAGCGCGTACTCGGCGAACGCTGGATCGTCGGTCTCGGCATATGCGTTTGTAAATCCACTCCAGAGGTCCGACGGGAGTTCGGGGAGTCGACCTTGGTGGTGGTATCGCTCATAGAGTGTTGCCTTGAGGAGCGTGCTGAAGGCGGCCTGTCGGGCGACGATCTCCCGGGGATTGTATAGACGATCGAGCCCGTGGAGGTCGATCCAGTCGTCAATCTCCGTTCGATCCGGCTTGGCACTCGCCTCCAGGCGGTCGACGATGAGACGTGCTGTCGTTCGAACCGCGGAGTCGGGAGAAGACTGCCGAGCCATGGATGTATGTGATTGGCCGTTCAGTCATTAAAAATGACTCGTCGTCCAGCCCAAAGCCTGTCTGTGGCGACTCCGATACGCAGTGGAATGGCCGCCCCTCGCGTGGGCGAGACAAATTGTATTGTGAGCGTCGACTACTCGATTCTGTCGCCGGGGCCACGGCCGAGCCGTGGCACTGGGAGTCCGAGTGCACCGAGCACCGAGTAGCCCATGACGGCCACCGCGAGCGTTATGAAGGCGGTTCCGGTTGCAACGATCACCGTCGAGATGGGGTCTCGAAGCGCAACCTCAGCGAGTAGGCCGGGCATCTCAATCGCGTCGAACAACAAGCGGACGATGAAGTCGACAAAGGCGTTCATACCGAACAGTAGTGAGTCGGGGTATATGTGTGTTCATGTCTCGCGGTCGACTGACACAGACCCGAACCGCTTTCCTGTGTGGGTGACCAACGGGATTCAATGAGTACTCTGCTTTGGATTCTGACGGGGATCTTGGCCTACTCCCTCGCGGCGGTCGTTCTCGACCGGCGTGGACTGTTGCCCGACTATCTGAAGGTCTCGGGCCCCATGATGACGATTCACACCAGTCGTGGGCGAGCGTTTCTGACGTGGTTGGCACGGCCGAAGCGTGCCTGGCGGGCGCTCGCCAACATCGGCGTTGGAATCACCTTGGTGACGATGGTCGGGACGTTCCTCTTGCTGATTTTCCAGAGTGTCACGATTATCCAATCACCGCCGGCCGAAAGCGCTCTCTCGGACCCACGCAACGCGCTGGTAATACCCGGTGTGAACGAATTCCTGCCGCTTTCGGTGGCACCCGAGATTCTCGTTGGCCTGCTGGTTGGACTCGTCGTCCACGAGGGCGGACACGGCCTGCTTTGTCGCGTCGAGGACATCGAGATCGATTCGATGGGGCTGGCGCTGTTCGCACTGTTGCCGATCGGGGCGTTCGTCGAGCCCGACGAAGAGAGCTCGAAAGCCGCCAACCGTGGGGCCCGAACCCGAATGTTTGCGGCGGGCGTGCTCAACAATCTCATCGTTACCGCTCTCGTATTTGGACTGCTGTTCGGGCCGGTCGGCAGCGCCATCGCCGTCTCGCCGGGTGCGGCCGTCGGCGGCGTCTTCCCGGGGAGTGCCGCGGAGTTTGCCGACATCGAACAGGGAGATCGCATCGTCGCCATCGACGGCACGACGGTCGACACTCCGGCCGAGTTCACCGACGCACTGGCCGAGATCGACGCAGAGACGATCGAGGTCGAACTGGCCGACGGCGAGCGCGTGACAGTCGAACGCTCGGCGCTGGTTACAGCGATCTCCGAAAGCTCACCGTTCGCTGGCGAGGAGGGGCTGACAATCAACGATACGATCACGGAGGTCGACGGAACCGCAGTCACCACTGAAGCCGAAATCGCGGACGCCGCCGAAACCGAATCGGTCGTCGAGCTAACGTATCGAGACAGCGAAACTGGCGACGAGCGGTCAGTCGAAGCCCCACTCGGTGTGCTGACGACGATCTCCGAAGACGGACCGCTGAACGAAGCTGGCGCCACTGACTCCGAACGAGTCGTCGTCACGAGCATCGCCGACGAGCGAATCCTGAATTCCGAAGATATCGCCGAAGCACTCGAGAACCGCGAGGCCGGCGAGACAGTCGACGTCGTCACCTACAGCGATGGCGAGCGCGAAACGTACAGCGTCGAGCTCCAACCCAACCCGCAGGATGACGACGACGTGATCGTCGGCATCGCTGGCGGAGTCGGGAGCGAACCGTTGAGCGGAATCACCGTCGACAGCTTTGGAGTCACAGCGTACCCGGCCGAGAACTTCCTCTCGATTCTGACCGGCTCGTTCGGCGACAGCATCGGTGCCTCGCTCGCGCTGTTGCTCATACTGCCGTTTGCCTCGATCGTCGACCCCGCGTTGGACTACAACTTCGCGGGCTTCGTCGAGAGCAACGCGGCGTTCTACGAGGTCGTCGGTCCGCTGTCGGTTCTCGGCGAGGGAGGTGTGTTCCTCTTGGCCAATATCCTGTTTTGGACCGGCTGGATCAACATCAACCTCGCGCTGTTCAACTGTATTCCGGCGTTCCCGCTCGATGGTGGACGGATTCTCCGCACGTCGACCGAGTCGATCGTCTCACGGCTGCCGGTCGGCTCGAAACCCGAGTTCACGCGGGCGATAACCACCAGCATCGGGATGATCATGCTGATCAGTCTCGTGCTGATGATCTTCGGGCCGCAGCTGTTGAGCTAACGACCAGCTATTCTTTATAAAGGGTGTTCTCAACAACCGGGGCGTTCGAGCCGGACAACACGCAAGGTCCATAGTTCAGGCGACCGAACGGTCAGCCATGGTCGAGGCACCACAGACCGACGAAGGCTGGTACATGCTCCACGACTTTCGGACGATCGACTGGGACGCCTGGCGAGCGAGCCCCCAGCAGGACAGAACGCGAGCGGTCGACGACGGAACGACCTTTTTCGAGGCCAGCGAGACCGTCGACGAGGGTGAGTCAGCCATCTTCTCGATTCTCGGCCACAAAGCCGACCTACTTGTGGTCCACCTGCGGCCCACGCTGGACGAACTCTCGCAGGCCGAACGCCAATTCGAGTCGACCGCGCTCGCTGGGTTCACCGACCAGTCGGCCTCCTACGTCTCTGTGACCGAGGTCTCGGGTTACGTTTCGGATGCCTATTTCGAGGAGGACCAAGAGGTCGACGCCGGGCTCAAAGGCTACATCGAGGGGAAACTCGAACCCGAGATTCCCGACGACGAGTACGTCTCGTTTTACCCGATGAGCAAGCGCCGCGGCGAGACACACAACTGGTACGACCTGCCGTTCGACGACCGCGCCGAACTCATGAGCGGCCACGGGAAAACCGGCAAACAGTACGCTGGCAAGATCAAACAGATCATCTCCTCGTCGGTGGGGTTCGACGACCACGAGTGGGGCGTCACCCTCTTTGCAGCTGAGCCGACCGACATCAAGGACATCGTCTACGAGATGCGGTTCGACGAGGCCACCTCGAAGTACGGCGAGTTCGGCTCCTTTTATATTGGTCGACGCTTCCCGCCGTCGGATCTGAGCGCATATCTCGCTGGCGAGGCGGTGCCGACCAGCGAACACGAGGGCTCCGGCGACAGTCCGCACGGTCACGCTCACGGTCATGGCGATGTCGACCACGACCACGGCCACGGCGACGGCGATCACAGCCATTCGCACGGTGAGGCGCACCACGGAGACGGTCACGCGCACAGCGATGGTCACGCGCACGGGGATTCGAATCACGGAGAGTCACATCACGGCGAGTCGACGAGCGACGAGGACCCGGCCGACGACGCGTCGATCCGCGGCCAGTTGGCTGACCTCGACATCTACGCGGGCAAACCTCACGGCGAGGACGTGTATGCCACCGTCCTCTACTCGGCGGCCGACCGCGAGGAACTGTTCGAGGAGGTCGACGGACTCAGAAAGAACTTCGATCACTACGGTTCGCACGTCAAAACCGCCGTCTACGGCGCGAACGACGAGAGTCGAACCGCGGTCGTCTCGATCTGGGAGACCGCGAGCGCGGCCGAAACCGCCGCGGGCTTCCTCTCGGAACTCCCCGAGATCGTCGAGCGCGCCGGCGAGGAGTCAGGATTCGGAACCATGGGGATGTTCTATACGGTCAAACCCGACTCGCGCGAGGATTTCGTCGACAAGTTCGAGACGGTCGGTGGCGTGCTCGAAGAAACCGAGGGCCACATGAACACGGATCTGATGGTGAACACCGAGGACGAAAACGACATGTTCATCTCGAGCCAGTGGCGCTCACAGGACGACGCGATGGGCTTTTTCCGATCCGATGACTTCCGCGATACCGTCCAGTGGGGTCGAGACGTGCTGGCCGACCGCCCACGACACGTCTTTTTGGCCTGAGTCGACCGAAATCCTGTCGGCTCCAGTTCGACATTTATAAGCAAAATAAGCAAAGAGATTAGCGGTCGCTCTGTTCGGCCTCTCCATACCCACAGCTCAACAATCGCACCAGCACGTCCATCAGCGATTCGTCGGTCTGAATGAGTTTGTCCGGGTCGACCGCGGCGACGAACCCGGCTGAAATCTCCGGGGCACCCGGGATAAAGAGAATGACCTTCCCATCGGACGTCTGGTGGCCCGTTTTGAACGCGGCCAGCCGACAGCCCTCCCAGAGCTCGATTTTGACGGGCTGTTGAATCGACTGGTACTGGTCGACGAGCGTCTCCAAGGTGCGTTTGATCGCGTTGTAGAGGACACGAACAACCGGGAACCGATTGACGAGATCGACGACGAACTGGTCGAAGAGCCGACCCACCGCGGTCCGCATGAGTCGGCCAAGCACGAACAACACGACCCCCAGGAGTGCGAACACGACTACCACTCTGAGCGCCGGAGGAATCATGAACGCGACCACCGCAAACGAACTCAGTACGGAGTAGGACCACCAGACAATGATGAAAAACAGCGTAAACGGCGTGAGCGTTACCAACCCTTTCACAAAGGTCTCGCGGAGCACGCTCATGAGTGGTCCAGAGCGAATACGGGTTCAGTAGCCGATCGACCAACCGAAACGGTGCCGAGAGTCGTACAGATAGCTGCCGCAAACCCATACGCCGAACTCCCAGTCATGGTGCATCAAACGGGTTTCGTGAGTATCAATCTGTTCGTTGGTGGTGATATGCGGCCGACTGGGAACTCAAAAGACAAGTGGTAGTTACGCCGAAGCGACCGGGTGTTGTGACTGAACTGCGGTGGCCGATGCGAGGTGGCTACTGTTTAGTCGCCAGCGACCTTGCGAGCCAGTCCCGCATTTCTCAGGTCGTCACCGTCGACTGACGAGCGCAGGCTGTCCATCCCGTCGAACCGATCGATGCCGAAGTTGGTCTGGTAGAGCTCGTCGACGCGGTCGACTTCCGCGTCGGTGAGCGGGACCTCGGAGGCCGCTGCCCACTCGGTGATGTCGGTTTTCGTCCGGAACGTTGGCGTAACGCTGGCGACCGGCTCGTGGCTCAACAGATAGGCGATCGAAGCCTGGCCCATCGTCCGTTTTCCGTCCGCCTTCAGGAACTGGAGCGTTTCGAGCTTCTCCCAGCCGGTTTCGTACCACTCGTCGGGCCGAAAGCCCCGGTGGTCGCCGGATTCAAGTTCGGTCTCGGGCGTCACCTGTTCGTTGAGCAGCCCCGACGAGTGGGGCACCCGCGGGATAAGACTGGTCGACGAGCCCGTCTTTTCGATTGTGTCGAGGAAGTGGTTACCGACTTCTTGCTCGAAGAGGTTCCAGACCAGTTGAAGCGAATCGAACTCCTGGGTGATCGCCATATCGCCCTCGGCCAGCCAGCCGATCGAGGGGCCAAGTGCCCAGCCCGTCGCCTGGATTGTTCCTTCTTCCTTGAGTTCGTCGAAGACTTCGAGAACGTCCTCGTCGACCTCATCAACATCTGCGTTGTGAAGTTGAAGCAAGTCGACGCTGTCGACACCGAGGCGGTCGAGGCTTTTTTCAGTCGCCTCGCGGATGTACGCTGGCGTGATCTCCTTAGGGAGTTCGCCGTGGCCTGCCTGCGGATGGTTATAAAAGTCGTAGCCGATCTTGGTAGCGAGCGTGACTTCGTCGCGGCGGTCGGCCAGTGCCTTGCCGAGCAGTTCTTCAGAGTTGCCGTGGCCGTAGACGTCGCCCGTATCGAAGTAGGTGATTCCCTCGTCGATGGCGTGGTGGACCATCTCGATTGCCTCGGCTTCCGTGCGGTCGCCCCACCAGTCGGTGCCGACGACCCACGCGCCGAAGCCGATCTCGCTGACCTCAACACCGGAGTCGCCGAGTTCTCGGTACTGCATGCTCGCGCATAGGAATGCGAGGCACTTAGCGAAACTGGTTCGTTTTCACGCAGTGAGAATCGTCTCTCACGGCCCACCACGCCACTCGTCAGGGTCGCGTCTCCCGTGGCCCTTCTCCAAGTCACGAGCCTCTTGTAATAGCTCACCGTGGTTCCGAACGATATCGGTCATCGTGAGCATGCCGACAAGATCGAACGCCGAGACTACCGGGAGCTTCTTGACTCCCTCTGTGTGCATCCGGCCGATCGCGGTCTGAATCGTCGTCTCGGGTTCGATCGTGATCAGCGGTCGACTCATTACCTTGTGGACTGGAACCTGATCGAACGCTCGATTGGCCGCGTAGCCGACCCGAAGCGCGTCCATCTCGGTGATGATCCCGGCGGGCGTCTCGTCGCTTACGACGACAACGCTCCCGACGCCGTTGTGGAGCATCTGACCCGCAGCCCCCTTCATCGTCGCCGTCGACGGAACAGTCACGAGTTCCGTACTCATCAGTTCCTTGACGCGCATACGTTCGACTCACAGCCGACCATCATTGCTGTTTCGGCGAGCACAGCATCGGATACAGGTGGGCTACGTCTCGGCGTTCAACAGCTGCCGAGCTAACAAGACCAATCCGTTGGTTTTACCGGCCGCACAGATCGATTGTTCGTCGGCCGTTGGTTCCGTCCCTGTGAAGACACTGAAAAGTACTGTCTGCTCATCGACAAGAAGGAGCCGAGAGGTAGCGGTCGACTCGGTCGCGGCGGTATCTGTGAGTCTGACTCTCGAAAGGGGTAGCTGGTCGGAATCGACGTACTCCACGCCGGACATCCGAGCGTCGTCATCCAGCTCACCGCGAACACTGACGATGACGTTCACACCCCGGTTTCGTGTCTCTGCGAGCGCCGCAGTCAGCTCAGCGTCGACGAGCTCGGCGTCGACGAGGTTTCGTCGAGACTCGCTGGCTCGATGGTTTCGAGCGTTTCTTGAACCGATCGAAGCCGTGATTCGTACGTTCGCCGGAGCATGTTGGCCGCCTCGTCGACCGAGACCGCTCGGAACAGTTTCGGGCTTGTGTGTTGGACCGCGACCAACCCCTTGGTTTCGAGCACACTGACCGCGTCGTAGACCCGTGTACGTGGAACGTCGGTGATCTCACTGATCTCTCGTGCAGTCGCCTGGGGCACTCGTGACAGCGCAACGAAGCACTGTGCTTCATATGTCTTGAGTCCAAATTGTTTGAGCTGTTCGATAACGTCGGTTTCAGTCGCAGTTTCATTCATGGGTCCCAACCATTGCCGGCGATACCGGCCTCTGAGTGACGTTATCACTGAGTACAAAAGTGGTTTGTCTTTCATATCATTTTTTGTGAATAATGTGCTGAAACTGCCCGTTCGAAACGCTGGCTCGAACTCGCTCGGACAAACTGTAACTCGAATAATCACATATTAATACATTGATTGCAAAACAGTAATGTGGTACGCCCCTTGGTATTTCGGTCCCAACCATCTACCAGCCGTACCACACGCGGCAGATCCCTCGCCCGCCGCGTTTTACGAGTCACCAGCCCTCGACTGGACGCTTCGGCCACACAACCGAATTCCTTTATATACTCGCGGCTTACTGCCACCCAATGACGAAGCGACACGTGTCACTGCCTGCGGATGCAGCCGTGGGGGTCCGAGGCTTTATCGACGATGTCGACGAGCGGCTGTCCTCGGACGAAGACACCTGTGCGGTCGTCGAGGACGTACTCGTCGACCTGTTCGGTGACCGGGAGGCCTACGAGGCCTGGCAAGCAGGCGAGTCCGTCTCGCCGGCGACCAGAGTGCGACTCCAGGGCTACGACCCGTGTAATGCGACCGTCGAAGCTGAGTACTACGCCGAAAAGGATGAACAACAGTTCAAGCGGTCGAAACACCTCCAGTGGCTCTGGCGGCAGTTCGACGCCACGCCGATGGCCGACAACGTCGAGTTCGCCCTCGGCTTTCGCCAGATGCTCGCCAACCACCTGTTTGCAGAGTGTGGTGACAACTGTCGATTCTTCAAGGGCATTAGCTTCACATACGGCCACAACATCACTGTCGGTGACAACACGGTCGTCCACGACGACGTCCACCTCGACGACCGCGGCAAACTCACAATCGGGGATCGAGCCTCAATCTCCGACGGCGTCCACATCTATAGCCACGACCACGACATCGTCGACCAGACGTCGGTCCGAAACTACCACACCATCGTCGAAGACAACGCCCGTGTTACCTACGACTCGATGATCCGTGCGGGCTGCCGGATCGGCGAAAACTCGATCGTCGGCGCGCGTGCGGTCGTCCAAGGCGACGTTCCCGACCACCACATCGTCGTCGGAATGCCTGCAAAGAGCGTCAAAATCAAACCCGGCTGGGAGTCCGTTGCCGAACCGGTCGACGACGGTCGCCTCGAGACGCGCCAGACCGACCGTGAAATCGAATACGAGATCGGCAACGAAATCGAGATCTTCGACGAGTTCCAGCGGTCGCTGTCGCCGCCGGGTGCCGAGCCACCGACGAATCGGCCGGACGCCGAGTAGTCACTCCCTACCGTGGCCAAAAGCATCGCAATCAACGTCGGGGCCAACACCAACCTCCCAGGTGTCCGCGGTCCGATCTATCCGGACGGCAGCTTCTGTTATCTTCCGATTCCAGAGCGTGAGCCGACACGTGCGCCAGTGCCGACGTATGCGGATCTCCTCGACGAGCTCGATTCCCTCCCGTTTTCACTCCCCGAGGAAACCCACCAGCGTCCGGTGCATCTCGATCCCTCGTTCGCCGAGTATCCCGGCTGTTCGGCGTACACCTACGGCGACGAACATGCCGTCAAAGCTGGCCCGCTGTCGACGCTCCAGCCGGGTGACTCGCTGTTGTTTTATGCGACGTTGGGTCGTCACGAACCACCGGCTGACGTCGACGTTGGTCCACCGGTCGACTGGGTCGCCCCCGAGTGGGGTGCCTACCTCATCGGCGAGTTCCGCGTCGACCGTGTGTTCGATACGGCGGCCTGCGATCGACTTACCGAGTTCAAGCGCCACGGGGTCGCAACCAACGCCCACTGCAAGCGCGACCCGTTCGATGCGAAAGTGCTCGTCGTCGGTGGGACCGGTTCACGGCTGTACGAACGGGCAGTCCCGCTGAGTGCGGCCGACAGCGGGTCAACCGCCAACCGACTCGTCACCGAACTCTCGAACGATTCGGGTGCGGGTCCGTGGTGGCGTCGACGGCTCTGGTTCGACGACGAGGCGACCGCGGAGCTTCGAACGATCGTCGACGAAACCCTCCAGCGATAAGCCAATATAAATATGTCAGTGGTCGCTGAACAGCCGCTATGCAGAGTCGTTCTTCACAGCGACCGGTAACTGACATGGAGGGCCACGGGGATGCAACACAGTGAGTGCGGAGGTCGGACAGATGCCGAGTAGCAACAGCCTACTTATGAACCCGCTCGTTCCGATTGCCGGACCTGACGACGCGGAGGCAACTTACGAAGCGCTGCGGGGGCACACCGATCCGAAAACGTGTCGACCGCTCGTGATTCACGTGGTCGACGAGGCCGACGGGGAGACCGAAGACACCCAGCGCGCCCACGAGGCGTTTGAGCGATTCATGGCGCGTGCGGCCGCCGACGGGATGGACGTCGACACCGAACTCCGCCGGGGAGAACGCGTCGCCGAGGCGATCATCGAAGCCGCCAAGGAGCGCGATAGCTCGGCGATCGTCTTCTGTTCGCGTGGTGGCAGTGCGTGGTTCGACCTGCTCGCCGGCGGCGTTCGGACCTCGCTCGTCGCCAAAAGCAGCAAGCCGGTCGTCATGCTCCCGCTCGACGAGTAAGCCCTCGTGTTCAGTCCGGACCATCGACCGGTGACTCGCCGAGAGAACCCACGGTTTTGCGCCGGAGATACAGATAGCTGAAAAAGGCGACTGGTGGAACGATGAACACACCAACAGCCCAGCCAGCGGCCACGTAGATCGGTTTTTCCCGATGGAGGGCGTCCCGGCCAACCCAGCCAGCAACGCCGACGGTAATCAGATAAATAACGAGTAGAAAGGGCTGGTCGACGAACGCCGAGACGACGATCGATGCGGTGAGAATCTCGAAGACAACAAGCAGTGGCAACGACATAGCTACGTGTTTTCCCTGAGACGAATTAAGCCAGCGGTTCGGCCCCTATTATCAAGAAGCTACCGCCACGGCTGGGATGCCTCGGTGATCTCGCCGACGAGTGAGCGACCCATCGCCTCGGCGGGGTCGCCGAGATTCGCCAGCGCCCACATGAGTTTGACTTTGGCCGTTCCGGGAAGTGTATCGCCAGCCTCGACGACACCCGCATCGAGCAGGTCGCGGCCCGTGTCGTAGACGCGATCACAGACACGACCTTCGAGACACTGGCTGGTCATCACGACGACCGTACCGCCGTCGACCAGTTCTTCGATTCGTGGAATTAGATCGGTGTGAACGTGCCCAAGCCCAGTGCCCTCGATAATGACGCCGGCCTTGCCGTCGAGGTAGTCCCACGCGGCGGGGTCCATGCCGGGCGTGAACTTGACGAGTTCGACCGACGGATCGAGGTCGTCGGCGAGTGCGAGGTCGACTGTGCCGCGTTCGGTGTACTCGCGGTTGAACTCGAAGGCGTCGGAGGCAGTCTCGCCGTCCGCACCGTCGTCTTGGGCCGTCGCGTATTCGATCCGGGCAAGCGGTTTGTTGCCAACCGTCTCGAACGCGTCCCGGCGGGAGGTGTGGTTCTTCCGGACACGAGTGCCGCGATGGAGCGCGCAGAAGTCATCGCTGGCCGAATCGTGCATGCAGAGCAGGACCTCTGCGCAGTCGCTTTTGGCCGCTTCGACCGCACAGACCGCGTTCATCACGTTATCCGAAGACGGTCGATCCGCCGAGCGCTGGCTGCCGGTAAAGACGATCGGAACGGGCGTATCGAGCATGAACGAGAGCACCGACGCGGAGTACTGCATCGTGTCGGTGCCGTGCATGACGACGACGCCGTCGGCTCCGGCCTCGATCTCTTCGTGGACCGCGCGGGCGAGTCGCTGCCATATCTCGGGGTCCATATTCTCGCTGAGGATGTTCGCGACGACCCGACCACGGTAGTTGGCCCGCCCAGCGAGTTCGGGGACCGCCCGAAGGACATCTTCGGCGGTGAACTGGGCGGTGACCGCGCCGGTTCGGTAGTCGACCGTCGAAGCGATCGTTCCGCCAGTCGAGATGAGCGAAATCGTCGGCAGCTCCTCGTCGAAGGTGATCTCCGAGACACTCGTGTCGTCGGGTTCGTCGGTATCACCGACATCGTACACGTCGGTTTCGAGTACGTCGACGGTTGCTTCTGATCGCTGGATTCCGATGTTGTAGCCGCCGTCGAGTTTGAGAACGAGATGGTCGGCCGTCGAGGAGGGCATCAACACGCCCTCGTTGTCGACGCCGCCGGCCTCGACGCGGATGCGGTCGCCTGGATTCATACCCGGAGTTGCCTATCGGCAGACTTGAAACCACCCTTTCGTGCCGAGCCTGCCGCCGACGGCACAACAGCCATACACCCAGAGTTCGTTGGCGAAACCATGACGCGATCCGACGAACAACTTCTCGAAGAGCTGGGTAGCGAGGGCAGCGAGCGCCGCAGTAAGCGCGACAGTGTGGGCGAGGATGACGGTAATTCGGGGTTCGGTCGACTCAGTGGCGGCTTTTCGCTCAAAGCGCTCGTGGTGTCGACCGTACTGATCGGCGTGGGCGTCGTCGGTGGCGGTGCGATCCCGATTGTCGGGACGCTCGGCTCGCTGGGCGGGCTGTTCGCAGCCGCATTTATATATGGACTCGTCTCCAGCGAGCGGCGCTATCTCGAAACCGCGGTCGCTGGTGGTGGAATTATCGGAGTGAGTTTCGCGCTAAGCCTGTTGTCGACCGGCGTGTTGCCCGTCGGCTGGCACTTTTTCGAGCAGTACGGCCTCGCGTTCGGCGGGCTGGGCGTTGTGATTGGCGTAGTGCTGGGCGTTGTCGGCCACTACTTTGGCCGTGATCTTCGCGTTGGACTGACGAAAGAAATCTGAATTGAGAAGCGAGAATCGGACTACCGGATCCGCCACTTGCTCCTGTCGGTGGTGACGACATCCGCCGCTTGGAGACGAGAGAGCGCACGTTCGACGACCTCGCGGGGAGCGGTAAGCTGGGAGGCGACCGAGTCGGTCGTCCCATCGGTTTCGACGATCGCCGCCAGAATTTTGGCGTAAAACCGCCCATCGGCGTCGATTCCGGTGTGTGTCGTTAGCTCGTCAAGCGTTTCGGTGAGTCGACCGTGTACCCATCGTTGGGCGAGCGAGAGCTCACGGTCGAGCGATTGGAGCCGGCCAAACTCGGCGGCGAGCGCTTCGATACTCTGGTGGTCGCTCGTCGACTGGTCGTGGCCGTTCGTTGCGGCCTCTTCGAGCGAGAGATGCGGACACCGCCCGGACATATCTAGCGTCGAACTGGCTGGATACGCGCTTTTCGCCCCGAAACTGTGCGGCGAGACGTCGACTTCGAGCCGGAGGCTCTGGGTGATGTGGAAATATTTTCGACGCTGGTCATCGGTTCGACTCTCGATGAGCCCGGCGTCTTCGAGTTTGCGGAGGTGGTCGATAACGGCTTTCGGGCTCACCCCGAGGTATTCACTAATCTCGGTGACATAACAGGGCTTCTGTGAGAGCAGTCGGAGAATCCGTCGACGGTTCTGGTTACCGAGCAGATCCAAGAGTACCGCCGAATCCATATGAAGACATACGCGAGCGCGAATAAAACGTTGTCTACCCCACAGCTAAGCGACAGTGATACCCTGTCTAATCGCTATACAGTGGCGGCAGTGTGAGAATCTGTCTCGTTCGAGAGTCGTTCGAACTGCCAGCCGGCCAGCGCGACGACAGCCACCGAGAGGCCGACGGTCATCGCTGGCAACGCCACACCCGGTTCGTATCGGAGCGGTGGATGGTAGCCGAAGCCGTAGTCGACCAGATCGTTGACAAACAGCAACAACAGCGAGAGGCCGAGTGCGCCACGGGTTGTCCGGCCGTAGTGGAGCATCGCGAACGCCAGTACGACGAACAGCAGGTGGGTACCAATAATGAACCAGTAGTCGTAGAGGGCAGCCGCATCGAAGCCGAAATACCGGTCGACCCGAAGGTTCAGTGCGACCGCTGTCCAGAGCCCATACTTGACGAGCCAGACGAACGCGAGCGTGTGGAGATACGCCAACGGTCGGTTGGTGGGGGCCTCAGACAGTCGACGGCCGAGATTTGGAAGAAGGGTCGCGACCGAGAGCGTCGCCAGCGCGATCGCGGTCGGCGAGTCGGCGTACAGCGGCCACAGCAGCGTCGGCACGTCCGGCATCGTGTCGACGTAGAACCGAACACCCACGAGAAACGCGGTGGCCGTGGCGACCAACAGCGCGACCAGACTCGGCGGATGCGAGAGATACGACTCCGCGTACCGCTCGGGAACTGGTCGACGGAGCGTCGGCGAGTGGTCTCTGTCCGTCATTAGCCACCGATTCCCAGTCACCACTCAAACCGGTTTCCGTTCGCGTACCATTCGAGACGGTGCGTCGGTCAGCCAGTGACGCAAAGCGTAATTAGCCCGAGCGGAGACAGTTAGGTATGAAAGGCGCACTTGTCATTCTCGACGGCTGGGGACTCGGCGACCACGATCATCTCGACGCCGTTCGAGCCGCAGAGACACCGACGTTCGACAAACTCCGTGAAACCGGTGCGTTCGGCACGCTCACGACCCACGGCCGCGCGGTCGGCCTGCCAGAGGGGCAGATGGGAAACAGCGAGGTCGGCCACCTCAACATCGGCGCGGGTCGGGTCGTCAAGCAGTCCTACACGCGCATCGCTGACTCGATTGCCGACGGGAGTTTCCGCGAAAACGAGGCGATCAACTCGGCGCTCGACTATGCGAGTGACCACGACGGCCGAGTTCATCTGATGGGGCTGGTCAGCGACGGCGGCGTTCACTCCGACATCAGCCATCTCGAAGCCCTGATCGAACTCGCAGGCGACCGCGAGGTCGACGCCGTGACCCACGCCTTTACCGACGGTCGTGACACCGCGCCCCAATCCGGCGCGGGCTATCTCGCCGAGGTCGAAACGATGATCGACACCCACCAGACGGGCGGAATCGCGACCGTCTCGGGTCGGTACCACGCGATGGATCGCGACCAGAACTGGGACCGGACCAATCGCGCCTACGACGCGATCGTCAACCGCAACGCCGAGTTCACTGCCGACTCGGCGGTCGACGCGGTCGAGGCCAGCTACGAACGCGGCGAGACCGACGAGTTCATCCAACCGACGCTGGTTGCAGACCAGCCCGCGCTGAATGACGGCGACGCGGTGATCTTCTTCAACTTCCGTGCGGACCGAGCCCGCCAGATCGTGCGCATGCTCGCCAACATCGACCCGGTCTGGGAGATCAGTATCAGCCCACCCAACATCCGGCTCGTCACACTGACACAGTACGACAAGACGTTCGGCCTGCCGGTAGCGTACCCGCCCGAGCAGCCCGAAGATACCCTCGGCGAAGTCGTCTCGGAGGAAGGGCTCACCCAGCTTCGGCTTGCCGAGTCCGAAAAGTATGCACACGTCACCTACTTCCTCAACGGAGGTCGAGAGGTCAAATTCGACGGTGAACGCCGCGAGATCGTCAAAAGCCCGGACGTGCCGACCTACGACCTCCAGCCCGAGATGAACGCCGAAAAAGTGACCGACACCGCCATCTCGGTGATCGAGTCCGACGATCCGGGCTTGCTCGTTATCAACTACGCCAACCCCGATATGGTCGGCCATACGGGTGACTACCAGGCTGCAATCGCCGCGGTCGAAGCCGTCGACGCCCAACTGGGTCGACTCGTCGAAGCAATTGGGGCCGCCGATGGTCACACACTGATCACCGCTGACCACGGCAATGCCGACGACATGGGTACCGCCGACGACCCTCATACGGCCCACACGTTCAACCCGGTGCCGGTGATCTACCTCACACCCGAGGGCGATGACGGTGGCAAGACCGTCCGCGCAGGCGGCGCGCTCTGTGATCTGGCACCGACCCTGCTGTCACTGATGCATCTCGACAAGCCGTCGACGATGACCGGCGAGTCACTGCTCGAATAGACTGTTTTCTACGGAATCGGCCTTCGGTAGGCACTCACTACTCGATCGCAGAGACACTCGGCGACTGTCGGTCAATCGCCAGCCGGTAACAGGGCCCCGCCAAGAGGAGTATCGCGACGGCACTCATTCCAGCCACGAGCCATGGGTCGAGGGCTCCCGAAAGCTCGCCAGTCGTCAGCTGGTCGACCGATCGTCCGACAACGAGTCCGAGTACTGCCCACGGGAGTTCACCGAGCGCAGTGCCTGTAAGATAGTCCCGTAACCGGACGCCGAGTGCGCCAGCGGCGACCGAAACCACGTCCGACGGCAGCGGGAATAGACGAGCGGCGGTCACCCCGCGAACACCGCCAGTCTCGGCGAGCAGGGATTCGCCAGCCGATGTGAGTCGACCGGTTTGAACAGCCGAGATGCCGAACCAGTAGGGTGGGAGACTCGTGACAACGAGTGCACAGAGCGCAAGTGGGAGCCCTGCCAGCCCGTAGGCATATCCGATGCCGATCGACAACACGAGCGTCGGCCACGCGAATCCGGACCGAACGACTGCAACCGCGAGAACGACCGCTGCGAACACGAACGGCGTCTGTGCCAGAGTTTCGAACCGGCTCAGGGCGACTGACGGTGAGACGAGCCACGCCGCGAGAGCGACACCGAGCAGTGTCAGTCCCCCGATCGCGAGCCGTGTTCGTCTCTGCATACCTATCACCTGCGGTGACTCTTATATACGCTTTCTGGCTGACCGCAAACGAACGGTTATGTGGTCGGACGAAAAATCAGCAGCTGTGACAGAGCGCGTGGACAGCGAGGACAACGGCCGAAAACGAAACCGAGCGTCGAAACGTGAACTCGGCGTCGACCTACTGGCTCATCTCGAAACCGAGTATCTCGAGCTCGCCGAGGCAGTCGACCGGCTCGAAACGGTCACCACGAACCCCACGCTCACCCGCGAAATTCTCGATTCCGCGGAGAAACGCGGAATCATCGACCGAGACGGCGGGCGAATCCGAACTCGCCGCGGCGGTGTGTTCGTACGATTCGAGAGCCAGGTGACCGTTCGCGAGGGTGAGTTCGAGTGTAGACGCTGTGGGACCGGGGTTTCAAGCGGTCACTTCATCGCGTTCGAATCGGGCGAACTCGGACCGTTCGGCTCGTCGTGTATTCGGAAAGTCGTCGGTCGCGACGAATAAGCGCGAGTAGGTGGTCCCTACCGGCCGCGACGGAGCTCTGCAATCAGCGTTTCGAGCAGCTCAGCCTGCCGGTCGAGCTGCTGTTGTTGGTGGTCGATCGTTTCGGCCAGCGCGGCGATCTGGACCGATAGATCCTCCTCATCGACAGGGCCTGCCGACTCGAACGGTGAGCCCTCGAACGCGTCGAACGCCCCTTCGCCAGCGTCGGCTGCAGTCGCTGGCGACTCGCTGGCCGCCTGTGGCTGATCGGTCGACTGGCTCGTCTGGGCCGGTTGTGAATCAGTATCCTCGAGTGAGGCCACTAGCCCCTCATCGAGTGTCGAATCGGTCGAGCCATCCCGTGTCGAGTTTTCGGGTGTCGAATCGGGTTCACCGGGTTCGGCGCTCAGCGGATCGGGTCCGTCGCCGAAATCCAACCGATCGACCGGCTCGCCGTTCTCGCCTTCGTCTTCCTGTTCGGCCATTTTGCTCCTGAGCTCGTCGAGACTCGTGACATCGTGGAACTCACAGACCGTCTCGACGATGGCCTCGCGGACCGCTCTGGCGTCGCTGTTCGGGGTTTTAAATCGGTTTTGTCGGCCATCAAGCGTGAGAACGACAGCGGTCGCGACGCTTCCTTCCTCGAAGTCGACGTTTGTCAGGTCGCTGTACTCGAACTCCTCGAAATCGGCGTCCCAAACGGCCGAGCCGATGTGTTTGATGACGCGCTTGCTCGTCACGATAAGCGTAAGATCGCTGAATCTGAACGTCTTGTGGACCGTCTCACCGGGCTCGGTGATGCCAGCCGCGCTGATAACGCCTGCCAGAATCGGATGGAGCACCTGGTCGACGCGTTTCGCCGGGAACGCGAGCGTTTCGCTGCCGTCAAGCCCGTAATCCAGCGAGAGTTTCGCCTTTCGTCGACCCACTGACAGCGAGAGCTGTTCGGCGTCGTGGGGGTAGGTTTCGATCGATTCGTCCGATAGTAGTCCGTCCGCGCGGTAGACGACTGTCCGGCTTTGGGTGACGACCAGCACGTCTTCGCCGCCGAGTTGGACCTGTGCAACCGACGGTTCACCGTCCAGGGCGGACTCGAGCAGCTCGGGCAGGCTCATTATCAGGGAGTACCCACGCTGGCTGATAAATCCGCGGGTCTGAACAACAATCGTTCGTGTCAGTTTTGTCCGCTTTGTCATCGCCCGACGGTTCTCGGTCCGGCTGATCAGCACCGAGTTCTTGTTTCGGATTCGGTACCGAGTCAGTTGATCGCATACCACGAAGCCAAGGTCAGATGAGAAGGTTAAAGAGTACAATCGGGCAATGGAGAGATGAGGCCGGGTGGCTTAGCTGGACATAGCGCCGCACTCATAGGGTTACTGAGATTCGGTGCGGTAATCGCCTTGGAAGCGTCCGCCCCACAGAGGCCTGCCGAGCCTCGTACCTGGGTTATGCGGAGATCGCGGGTTCGGAGCCCGCCCCGGCCATTTGTCTTTTTCGACGACCCACGAGCGTAGCGAGGTCACTTGCGACCTCGAATTCGAACGGCGTAGCCGTGAGCCCCAGTGAGTGCTGAGTCCAGAAAGACGTGGCCGGAAGCGGCGTGGCGGCAGTGCCGTCACGTTATCGGCGGTCGGTGAAACCGACTGTCCTTGCGCAGAAGCCGCTCGCGGTTCACATGAACGGAGTGAGCGGGAAGTCGACATGCGCCGAGCGAAGCGAGGCGTGTGTCGGAAGTTCGGAGTCCGCCCCGGCCATGATTTCAGTAAATAAGAACAGTAGTAGGAGGTGACTACGGGGCTGTCGACCGAACCATCAGCGCCCAACCGAACAGTGACCTTTCAAAAGTACGGAGCGCTAACCACGAGTATGCACTTCGATCCACGAACCCAGCAAGCGCTTCGGGCCGTCGGCCTGTCGACCGACGAGCTTCGGGAGGCCTCCGAGCGAATCGTCGAGGCAGTGGCCGACGATGCCGACCACTTGCGGGCGTTTTTCGACGCAGTCGACACTGTCTACTCCGACATGGACAAAGCCCACAGCGCCGACGAGATCCAGACGCACGCCGTCGAGTTCATCGATATCTATACCCACGCCGCGGACCTCCGGGGGTATCTCCGCTTCGACCGCTGGGGCGTCCCAATCGAGGGCGGTCGCGTGCTGAACAACGAGGTCGTCGAACTCACCCTCGGTGGGACCGTCAACGGTCGGGTACGATTCGCCCACGAGCGGCAAGAACTGGAGTGACGTCAACAATGACCGATGATCCGATAGTTGACGACGACACAAGCTACCGCGTCCGTATCCGGGGTATTTACACGACCGCACTCACCCAGCTATGTCTCGATGCCGACTGGTCGGTCGTACAGGCTTCGGGGCCGATCGAACGCCGGTTCGACGCGGCGTTCGGTTCGGACGCCCACGACGTAGCGATCGAGACGACCGACGACAGACAGGGTGTCGGAATACACGGCGCGCCCGCGTCCGTCGACGCGGCGGCCGATCTGGTCGGCGATGTCGGCATCGACGCCTTCCAGTGGAGTGATCCCGCTCCCGATGGCGCGGTCTTCGACGGCCGCGTTATCGACACAACGCGTAGAGGTGCGGTCGTCGACCTCGGCGATAGCGAGGGCTATCTTCCGTTTCGGCAGGTCGACGGCCGAATCGAGGACGGCGACATGGTTCGCGTGCAGGTGACCGAGGCGGCCGCGCCGTGGCTTGACGACCGGCCGCTACTCGATACGACGATCGAGATCTCTGGTAGTCTCGTAACACTCGTCCCCGGTGACGGTGAGCCGACGGTCGATACCCGCGATGAGTCGGCGGCGCGCGAACTCGTGGGGATGACTGAGTTGCTTGGCGTCGAGGCCCCCGACGGCTGGCGGATCCGGTGGGCCCATGCCGCCACCGAGGTGTCGATGGACGCGCTCGAAGCCACCCTGGATCACACTGCCGACCGGGCTGCGGCGTTGACGTCGGCCCTCGGCGTTGACGGCCTCAGTGGAGGTGTCGACGCCACGGGCGACGGGTCTGCGGAACTCGCTGCGCCAGCGTCGGGGGTGTGGATCTGGTTCGGCCGCGAGTCCAGATTCGCGCTCGACGAAAGTAGGAGAGAGGTCACGACCACCATGCCCGGCCACCACCGGATAAAAGCCGGATCGTCGAGCGCGAGCGCGGGCGTCGACTTCGTCGAGGCGCTCTGTTCACCCGACGGTGAGTTTCCTTTTGAAACTGTTGCCGACACCTTTGGACCGCAGGAAGGCGACCAAACTACCATTGCCCACGGCAAGCCAGCAGGCCACGTCATCACGCTCGGGACTGGCACAGTCACCAAGCGCGAAGAGGACAGCATCACCGTGCGGCGGGAGCTTTCGGGCGGCGGCACGTACGATGGACTCGGGGTGCCGATGGCGACGGGCGATACGGCAACGACGACGTTCCGTGAGGGCCGGTGGTGGTATCCGACAGTGTATCGCGACCGCGAGGGATCAGTGAAGGGAACCTACGTCAACGTCTGTACGCCCGTCGAGTGTTTTCCCGATTCGGTTCGGTACATCGATCTCCACGTCGACGTGCTCAAGCACGCTGATGGGCGTGTCGAACGGGTCGATGATGACGAACTCGATGCGGCCGTCCAGGCTGGGAGGATAAGCGAGTCGCTGGGCGACAAAGCCCGATCGGTATCGTCGGCGCTACAAAACGCTTTGTGAACATTCTGTAAGGAAGGATCGTCTATTTCTGGTAGTCGACTCCTAATTACCCGGAGCAGTAGCGTTTAAAAATGGGCCCTACCGGATTTGAACCAGTGACCACCGAGTTATGAGCTCGGCGCTCTAACCAGACTAAGCTAAGGGCCCTCGAATCGGAATTTCGTCGCATCCCATATGAGAGTGTCGAGTTTCGATGTCGTCAGTCAAGACGGTTCGCGGGACACTCGAAGTCGACTCTCCTCGTGTAGTATCGTCAGAGAACGACGCCGTCGCCAGGGCTCGAACCTGGGACCACCTCGTTAACAGCGAGGTGCTCTACCATCTGAGCTACGACGGCTCAACGCAACCGAAGGTAGTCGGATGTATTTAATAGGGCTTTCGCTTTCCCCCCGACGGAAGCGACATCCTTTCACACGCAGTGTTTCAATACCGACGTATGACGACCCTCGACGAGGTGCTGTCGACGGTTCGCCAGCGCGTCACTCCGAGCGCCGCCGAACGCCACCGGCTGGCGACCGCCGCGTCGACGCTGGCCGACCGCGCCCGCGCGGCCATCGACGACCGCAACATCGCGGCCGACGTGCTACAGGTCGGCAGCACCGCCCGCGGCACGTGGCTTGCGGGCGACCGCGATATCGATCTCTTCGTCCGTTTCCCGCCGGACCTCCCCCGTCAAGACCTCGAAACCTACGGCCTCGAAATCGGCCACGAGGTCCTTCCCGAGGGCCACCAGGAGTACGCCGAACACCCCTACGTCAAAGGCGAGTTCGATGGCTTCGACGTCGACTGTGTCCCCTGCTACCGCGTCGAGTCGGCCACGGAGATCCGGTCGGCGGTCGACCGAACGCCGTTTCACACTCAGTATCTCGAGGCCCGACTCGACGACACCCTTGCCGGTGACATCCGCGTCTTCAAGCGGTTTTTAAAAGGAATCGGGGCCTATGGCAGCGATCTCAAGACGCGCGGCTTTTCGGGCTATCTCGCAGAACTCCTCGTCGTCGAGCACGGTGGCGTCGCCGCCTTGCTGGAGGCCACCGCAGACTGGTCGCCGCCAGTCGTCTTCGATCCTGAAGATCACGGCACCACGACGTTCGACGATCCGCTAGTCGTGATCGACCCCACCGACCCGGATCGTAACGTGGCGGCCGTCTGTTCGGCCGACAACGTCGCCCGGCTCCAGCACTACGCCCGTCGACTCCTCGGTGAGCCCGATCTCTCGCTGTTCTTCCCACCTGATCGCGAGCCGCTGTCGGCCGCCGAGATCATCGACCGACTGGCGAGCCGAGAGACGACACCGCTCGCCATCATCTTCGAGACGCCCGATATCGTCGACGATCAGCTCTATCCCCAACTCGAAAAATCGCGGTCGGGCATCGCCTCCGGCCTCACCGGCCACGGTTTCGACGTGTTCCGGTCGGCCACGATGGTCGACCACGAGGACGACACCGCGGTCCTGCTGTTCGAGTTGTCGACCGCCACCCTCCCCGCAGTGGAGCGCCACGAAGGACCGCCGGTTTCGGTCCGCGAGCACGCCACTGGCTTTTTCGAGGCCTACGTCGATGAAGAAGCCTGTTTCGGCCCGTTCCTTGATGGCGACCGCTACGTGGTCGAACGCCCCCGCGCGTGGACCGACGCCGTCGACTACCTCGACAGCGAGGCGCTTTTCGAGGTCGGCCTCGGCGTCCACGTCGAAACGAAACTCGAAGCCGACTACGAGCTACTGGTCGGCTGTAATGAAATCGCTGAACTGGTCAACACCGTTGGCGTCGGCCTCACTGACTATCTCGACCCTCGTCCCTGAGCCGACTTGATACCCCGTTTCGGCGATACGTTTTAGCCGTCAGTTACCTTATTAATAGCCATGGACCGCGAGACGGCCGAGCCGACGGTCGACCGGATACCGGGCGAGCGCGCCAAGCGATGGGTCGACCATCACCACGAGACGGCCGCCCCCAGCACCTACGTTTTCGAATTCATCTGGGACCACTCGGCCCCCGCCGAAGGTCCGTTTTGTACTGATGTCGACGGTAACGTTCTCCTTGATTTCACGAGCCACGTCGCCGCCGCGCCACTGGGGTACAACAACCCCAAAGTTATGGACCGCCTCCAGGAGTTCGATCTGGTCGACCCCCTGAAGATCGCCGGGCAGGATTTCTACGTCTCAGGCGGCGACCCCGCCGACGACCGGCTCCCCGGTCCAACGGAACTGATGGACCGACTCGTCGACATCACAGCTGAGTACGATATGGACACCGTCTTCCTCTCGAACTCGGGCGCGGAGGCGGTCGAGAACGCGATCAAGATCGCGTACGACCACAGCGACGGCGGCCAGTACGGGATCACCTTCGAGGGGGCCTTTCACGGCCGAACCCTGGGAACGCTCTCGCTCAATCGCTCCAAAGCGGTGCATCGTCGACACTACCCCGAACTCCCCTCGATTCACGACGTGCCCTTCTGCACTGCCCGCGGTTGCACACCCGATTCCTGCGGCTGTGGCTTTTTCACCGACGCAGGGTCGCAACTCCGGCGGATGGTCGACCCCGACGGCGGCTATCTCGATCCCAACGAGATCGCCTTTATCATCCTCGAACCGGTGCAGGGCGAGGGCGGCTACCGCATCCCGAGTCAGGCGTTCGGCGACGAACTCGCCGCGGTCGCCGAGGCCTACGACATCACACTCATCGCCGACGAGATCCAAAGCGGCCTCGGCCGGACGGGGAAGATGTGGGGATCGGATCATTACAGTTTCGAGCCGGACGTGATCAGCGCCGCCAAGGCCCTCCGAGTCGGCGCGACGGTCGCCCGCGAGGAGGTCTTTCCGGGCGAGACGAGTCGACTTTCCTCGACGTGGGGTGCGGGCGACATCCTCGCCTCCCTGCAGGGGGCGCTCACCATCGACGCGATTCAGGAGCACGATCTGCTGTCGAACGCCCAGCGGCGAGGCCAGCAGTGCGTCGAACAGTTGACCGATGCACTCGTCGAATGGGAGTGTGTAGTCGACGTTCGCGGACTCGGCCTCATGCTCGCTGTGGAGTTCGACACGCCGGATCGACGCGACGCGGTCCAGACGACCGCATTTAAAAGAGGACTGCTCACGCTCGGTTGTGGGCGGAAGACGTTGCGGCTGCTGCCGCCGCTGGATGTGACCGAACGGGAAATCGAACTCGGCGTGGAGTTGTTTATAAATGCCGTCGGTGATACCCGATAGTCAGTCGTCTACATTCGGTACCGATTCGAGTCGTCGAGCGACGGGAGGCTGTCGCCGCCGGTCATTTCCTCGTAGGTCATCCCCGAGAGGTACTCGTCGTATGTCACGTCGTAGCCCGACCGAAGGTGGAAGTCGAGGTCGCCGGAGTCGACGGTCTGCCGGTAGAGCAAATGAATCCCGCGTCGGACGAGTTCCGCGGGGTCGTCGGTCTCGAAGGCGGCGGCCAGCATGGCGAGTTCGTTTTTCGTTTCGCGGTCCAGCGAGATCGTGAATTCGTCGTCGAGATCGCTGTACTCGTCGGTGATATCCTCGGTCAGTTCGTCGAGGCTCATAGGAGATGAGTAGCACAGCAGACGGAAACGCATTGCTGTTCGGCTGGCGGGATCAGCACCCCTAAACCGCCCGCGTGCGGAGCGTCGACAATGAGCGATGCGGGCACACAGGAAGGGCCGAGGCTCCCTGACGCCGAGACGGTCGACTCGATCCAATCGGCCTTGATCGAGTGGTACGAGGCCGACCATCGCGACTACCCGTGGCGGCAGACTGACGATCCTTACGCCATTCTCGTCTCGGAGGTCATGAGCCAGCAGACCCAACTCGACCGAGTCGTGGAGGCGTGGACCGATTTCCTCAACGAATGGCCCACCGTCGACTCACTGGCCGACGCCACCCGCGGCGACGTCGTCTCCTTCTGGAGTAACCACAGCCTCGGCTACAACAACCGTGCGAAATACCTCCACGAAGCCGCAACGCAGATCGTCGACGACTACGACGGCGAGTTCCCCGAGACGCCCGACGAACTTCAGGAGCTGATGGGTGTCGGCCCCTACACCGCCAACGCCGTCGCCTCGTTTGCGTTTAATACCGGCGACGCGGTGGTCGACACCAACGTCAAACGCGTGCTGTATCGCACATTCGCGGAAATCCATAATACGGACGACCCGGACTACGAACCCGTCGCAAACGCGCTTATGCCTGCTGGAGAGTCCAGAATTTGGAACAACGCGATCATGGAACTCGGCGGTGTCGCCTGTGGCAAAAAACCACGGTGCGACGAGGCCGGTTGCCCGTGGCGGCAGTGGTGTCACGCCTACCAGACGGGGGACTTTACCGCACCCGATGTACCTACGCAGCCAAGCTTCGAGGGAAGTCGACGACAGTTTCGGGGGCGCGTGGTTCGACTCCTCGGTGAGCACGACGAGATGGAGCTTGATACTCTCGGCCATCGGATTCGTGTCGACTACACACCGGAGGGCGAGTACGGTCGAGAGTGGCTTCGAGGGCTTCTTTCAGATCTTTCTGACGATGGCCTCGTCCAGATTGAGAAAGGAGATGGTCAGACGATTGCTCGACTCTAATAGGCAGGTTCAGATCCCCTGAACGGCTTTTCGAGAGTTGTAAAACATACGACCCTGTGGGTCACCGTGTCTATGTTCGCTGAATAGATTGCCACAAGCAACGCGACCGTCGACCACGAGGCGAGCGGTCACGTTTGAGGAAGCCGTCGCCCAATCCCGACTGAGTGGGCCGACCACCACCGACATCGGAATTGACGACGAGGAACGTAGCGCGCTCGACGAAGCCAACCGAGAACAGTCCGCGGCAGAAGCCCAGCAAAACCGGCCGAAACACGGCCCTGACGACGAAATTTGCCGGGTTAGACCGAACCCTTAGGTCGGTAACAGCCCTACAAAACAATAATGCGTCGCCATCCACCCGGACCGAACGGGGTGCCGTTTTTCGGAAACAGCCAACAGTACGCTGACGACCCGTTTGCGTTCATGAACGCCTGTGCGGATTCCTACGGCGATGTCGTCCAGTTGGATCTCGGCCCACGACCAGTGTATATGCTGACCAACCCCCGAGACGTCGAACGCGTTCTCGTCTCGGAGTCGACGGCCTTCCCCAAACTGGATCTGGGCGACGATGCAGTCTCCGAACTGCTCGGTGATGGGCTGTTGACAAGCGAGGGCGAGGCGTGGAAACAGCAGCGCCAGCGGGCGTCTCCCGCCTTTCACAGCCGACGCGTCAACACCCTCGCAGGAACGATGACCGACTCCACCGAGGAAATGCTGGAGGGGTGGACTGACGGCGAGCGGATCGATATTCACGTTGAAATGGCCCGACTCACGGTACGGATCATCGTCACTGCCATGTTTGGCACCGATATCGATTCTGCACGGGTCAAACGGATTCAGAGCCACCTCGAACCGCTTGGGGCACGGTTCGAACCGGATCCGCTTCGTCGGCTGATTCCCGACTGGGCTCCGACAAGAAAAAACCGAGAGTTTTCGGCCGCTGTCGACGCCCTCGAAGGGATTATTGACGAGATCGTCGCCGAGCGGCGAGGAACCGAAACCGGTCGAGCGGACGACGAGCCGATGGATTTCCTCTCCATTCTGCTTCGGGCCCAGACTAACGGCGACGCAACTGCCAAAGACATCCGCGACGAGATGATGACGATGCTGTTGGCGGGCCACGACACGACCGCGCTCACGCTTACCTACACGTGGTATCTCCTCTCACAGCATCCGGAACTCGAACAACGGCTCCACAGGGAACTCGACGACGTGCTTGGCGGCGACCTGCCGACCGCCGCCGACAGTCGACGGCTTGCGTATACGTCCAACGTGCTCAACGAGGCAATGCGACTGTACCCGCCGGTGTACACGCTGTTTCGGGAGTCGGCGGTCGACGCCGAGTTCGGTGGCTATCGGATTCCGGCCGGCTCGGGGCTCATGCTTCCGCAGTGGGTCATCCATCGATCGGGGCGGTGGTACGATTCCCCCGAGGCGTTCGACCCCGACCGCTGGACCACAGAGCGGCGCGCCGACAGACCACGGTTCGCGTTTTTCCCGTTCGGTGGTGGTCCGCGACACTGTATCGGCAAACAGTTCTCGATGCTGGAGGCAACGGTTATTCTATCGACTGTCGCCCAAGAGTACACCATGGAGTATCTCGGTCCCGAGGAGTTCGAACTTCTCGGCTCGCTGACAATGCATCCCGACGAACCGGTTGCGATGCGGCTTCAGGAACGATAGGGTCGGCAGTGGCTCCTGTCGACGCTGGTAACGGTGCCGCCTCGGTCTGGCGCACTGCATGAGGGGGTTTCACACCTCGTCGGGCGCACTGCACAAATGGTTGCGACACGTATACTACGTCGATGCGCTGCAAAAACAAATCGACAAAGAAATCCAGTGGCACCACGCGAGAGAACGCGCGGATGTTTGCGAAATCGGGTGCACGCCTGGGTGCCGCCGCTGGGGGCCGCGTCGGACCGGTCACGACCGGGCTCAGTTATACGGGCGGTTGTTCGACAGTGGTTGGTCGCCTACGACTTCGGCGCGTTTGATGACCGCAATGACACTTATAATCCACCGTGACGGTCAGGCCGAGTCTTCCACCGCAACGTCCTCGGCGTCGACACCCACGAACAGCCCATCGTTCCGTGCCGACTCGTAGGCGGCTTCGGTGACCGCAGTCACGCGCAAACCATCGAGGGCGGTCGCCACGGGTTCGTCCCCTGTCCGAATCGCCTCGATGAACGCATCGGCTTTCGTCCGCCGCGTACTGCGCCTGATTCGAGGCCAGTACTCGCCGTTGTCGGGGTTGATCTCGACGTAGTCGCTCGGCTCCCAGCCGTACGCCGAGAGGCCGACCGCGCCCTTTCGATCCCACATCCAGATGTGCTCTCGCATGCAGGGTATTTCGCCCGACAGCGAGACCGTTGCCAGTGCACCGTTCGTGAACCGGATCGTCACCGATGTGCTCGCGTCGACGCGCCGCTCATCATCGACGAATCCCATTGTCGCGGAAACCGACTCCGGCGTGAGTTGGGTCGACCACAGAATACAGTCGAGCAGGTGGCTCCCGGTGTCGTACAGATAGCCGCCGCCGGAGAGCTCGGGGTTCTGTCGCCACGTTCCCGCAAAGCGGTCGACCCACGGCTGGCCCACCGACGCGGTGATCCACCGCGGTTCGCGGTCGGCGCTGGCCCACACCTCACGCGCCCTGATAAATGCCGGGTCGAGATGCCGCTGGTACCCGACCATCAACACCTCTTGGCGGCTGTCGTTCAACTCGACGAGCTCGCGGGCCGCGTCGATGTCGGTCGTGAGTGGTTTGTCACACAGGACGTGGAGGTCCCGCTCGAAGGCGGCCAGAATCTGGTCGTCGTGGAGGGTATGGGGAGTCCCGATCAGCACCGCGTCGACCGGCTCCGAGTCGAGCATCGTCTCGTAGTCGGTGTATCGTCCTTTGGGGTCGACACCCAGTTCGGAACCCGCTTCGTTGAGTACCGTCTCGTCGATGTCGACGAGCGATGTGATTCGAGCCGCATCGTGATCGCGGAACCCAGAACCAACCGTCGTTCCGATAAACCCGCCGCCGACGATTCCGATTTGGAGCGGGTCGGTGTGGTCGACTGTCTCGCTCATGGCATAGCTGTCTGCGAGCGATTGTAAAGCTGGTCTGGGTAGTCAACAGGACTATCAGTACATCCGACGAGTGTTCGTTCTGATACGTACCACCAAGAGATACATTTACATGAGAGTCTCTCACACGTGTGGAGTAATGGTCAAGTCGACAGTTCGGTTCTCTGAGGCGGTGATGGACCGCGTCGAGGAGTTGGTGTCGGGGGAAACGTTTTCGAGCAAATCCGAGTTCCAGCGCTTTGCTGTCGAGTTCGTCCTCTCGGAAATCGACGACTACGAGCCCGAAATGCTGGATTTCGATGACGTACGCGACGAGGTGTTCCCGAAGGACTCCCTACTTAGAAGCAATGAGGTCGTTCCTGAGCCCGATGCTGAGTTCTACCAGATCGCCGCCCGCGTCCGACAGTTTGCGGTTCGCGGCGAGATCAAGACCGCCCGCGACCTGATCGATACGCACTATCCGGCAACCGATCCCCGAACCCTCCTGCTCGACGACATCGTCGAGACCTATCGCGCCCACGAACAGTCACAGACGACATCACTCGCAGACGACTGACCACCGACCCACCTCGGCACCGACCAGCGACGCAGTTGGACACGGACCATCCAGCCATTCGACACGGAGAACCTACGGTTCGGGCGACGCTGGCAGTTTTATATCGTCGCTTCAATGGTCGACCATGCCTGATACGCACGTCGTCGCTCTTGCTGGCAGCCTCCGTGAGGGAAGTTACACCCGTCTCGCAACCACTCGTGCCCTCGAAGGCGTAGAAGCCGCTGGAGCCACCGGCGAGCTCATTGATCTCAGAGAGTACGATCTCCCGCCGCTAAACGTCGACTATGAAACACAGGGCGACAGCACCCAACTCGCCGAGCGCGTGCGAGCGGCCGATGCAGTCATTCTCGGCAGTCCGATGTACCACGGCTCGTACTCCGGTGTGCTTAAAAACGCGCTCGACTACTGCGGGTTCGACGAGTTCGAAGGGAAAACCGTCGGCCTCCTTGCGGTCTCCGGGGGCTCGTTCCCGATCACGACGCTCGAGCACCTCCGGTCGGTGTGTCGCGCACTCAACTGCTGGGTGCTTCCCCATCAGGCGGCGATCCCGAACGTTCACTCGGCCTTTAAAAATCGCGCGTTCGTCGACGAAGGAACCGAACGCAGAGTCGACACGCTCGGTCGACGCGTCGTGGAGTACGCCGACATCGAACCCGATCCGGCGACGTTCGAAAGCGACCAGAACGAAGGTGCAGACGACTGACTCCCTACTAGTCTATGACAATTGGTAACAATAATTAACACGATCCGCCACGAATCATGTTGTGAGTTACCATGACACTGTACGACCGCATACTGGTCCCAACGGATGGCTCGTCGGAGGGAAAACGGGCGGTTGCTCACGCGATTGCTCTCGCCGAAACCCACCGAGCGACGGTTTCGGCACTGTACGTCATCAATATGGCGAGCTACAACGGGCTCCCGATAGAATCGTCCTGGAAGGGAGTGACGACGCTGCTCAACACTGACGCCCAGGCGGCACTCGACGAGGTGGTCGACCTCGCCGAGGCCCGTGGCGTTTCGGTCGAAACCGAGATCGTCGAAGGCTCGCCGAGTCGAGAGATCGTCGAGGCCGCCGAGTCACAGGGGTGTGATCTGATCGTGATGGGCACCCATGGACGGGGTGGGATCGACCGGCTGTTGCTCGGAAGCGTCGCCGAAAAAGTCGTCCGTGCGGCCCGCGTTCCCGTGATGACCGTCAGAGTCGGCGACGAACCCGCCGCGGTCGCCGGACCGGCCACCGCCGACACGGAGGCCGATACTGACCCGCGGATGCAGGCTGACTCTCAGACCGGCTGAAACACCCCCTACTGGGGTCGCAGATGCTCACAGTCGCCAGCGTGGACGATCTCTGAGCTCTCAGTGGTTTCGATAACAAGCGCTCCGGGGAACTGCACGTCGACGGCCCTTCCTTCGATTACCCGGGTCGGTGTCTCGACTCGGACGTCCGCACCGAGCGTTGAGCTGTATTCGCGCCACCGATCCAACACGGCCTCGGGATTCTCCAGCAGTTCGTGGAGTGATTCGAGCAGCCGCTGGACGAACAGTCGGCGGTCGATATCGGCCCCCGTCTCGCTACGGAGGCTCGTTGCCTCGTCGGGAAGCTCAGTGGCGTCGATGTTAGCATTGACGCCGATCCCACTGACAAGCCACGAGACACGGTCGGCTTCGCCCTCCATTTCGGTCAGTATTCCTGCGATTTTCCGACCGCCGCGCGCGCCCTCCTCGCCGACCAGTACGTCGTTGGGCCATTTGAGATGAGCCGCAACCCCGGCCTCCCGGCAGGCAGTGGCCGTTGCGACGCCCGCTGCGAGTGCCACCAGCGGCACGTGAGCCGCAGGCAGGCTCGGCTGAAGGACGACCGAACACCAGACGCCCCCGCTGGGGGCGGTCCACGACCGTTCGAGCCGACCGCGACTGCCGGTTTGTTCGTCGGCGACGACCGCCACGTCGACCACTCGATCGGCGGCCAACTTCCGGGCGCGATTGTTCGTACTGTCGACCGAATCGTGGTACTCGATACTGTACGGCGCGTCGAGTCCGAACTCGATTGCGGCCGCCCCATAGTCGGGGACGTCTGTCACCTCATAGCCCGCATCGGTGCTTTCGATCTCGAAGCCGTCGTTTCTGAGCGCTTCGACCTGCTTCCAGACTGCGGCTCGCGAGATCCCGAGCCGTTCTGCGAGCGCTGGCCCGCCGACCGGCCCCTCCTCGAAGGCCCGCAAGAGCGCACGACGTGTCTCGTTCATTGCTGGCAGTAGTCACTCCATACCAAAGAGCCGTCGGATACAAACCCACGCCCTTCTTAACATTCCCTATGATTACGTTTCTCGCTGGCGGCACGGGAACGCCAAAGCTGTTGGCCGGTGCCACAGCACAGTTCGATCCCGAGAGGCTCACCGTCGTGGCCAACACCGGCGATGACATCGAACTCGGTGGCCTGTTGGTCTGTCCGGATCTCGATACGGTCCTCTTTCACGAAGGCGACATCCTCGATACCGACCGCTGGTGGGGGATCGAAGACGATACACACGAGACCAACACCGAACTCCACCGACTCGCTGAGGCCGCTGGCCTCAATGCTGGGCCGCGATACCTCCCGCCGCGCGACCAGACAAGGGGTCGACCAATCGCCCGCTGGCGACGTTTCTCAGGTATTGCGGAGTTCATCACCATCGGCGACCGCGACCGGGCGGTCCACATCACCCGAACGAGTCTCATTGATGAAAGCAAGACACTCACCGAAGCCACCCAGCTCCTTGCCGATGCCCTCGGCGTCCAGCTTACGCTGCTGCCGATGAGCGACGATCCGGTTGCCACGATCATCTCAACCGCCGATGGACCGATCCACTTCCAAGAGTACTGGCTCGACAAGGCCGATACGGACGTAAGCGGGGTCGAGTTCCGTGGAGCCGAATCGGCCGAACCGACCACGCAGGTGTTGAATGCACTCGACGCACCCGTCGTCATTGGTCCATCGAATCCGGTGACAAGCATCGGGCCACTACTCGCAGTACCCGGTATCGAACCGGCGCTGGAACGAACTCCGGTGGTTGCCGTCTCGCCGTTTATCGAAGACGAGGTCTTTTCCGGACCGGCCGCAGCCCTCATGGATGGAACGGGCCAGGAGCCGAGTACGCGGGGCGTAGCCGACGCCTACCCCTTCGTCGACGCCTTCGTCCTAGACACTGACGACGGTACTGACCTCGACCGGCCGGTCGTCCATACTGACACGAAAATCGACAATGTGGCCGACAGCAGACGAGTGATGGACGCGGTGGTCGACGCGCTGGCAGAGTTGGGGGTCCACGTATGAGCAGCAACCGGTCGACCGGCATACAGCGGGAGCGTAGGCAGTGCCTACCGTTCGAGCCCCGGCTGGCGCTGGCGAGCCTAAGCGGCGAGGCCGACGCTAACTGGGCAACCGCCGGAGCCGACCTCGCTGGAGCAGCCTTTATTGGTGGGATCGCACTCGACGAACCGAGCCGCGAGGCTGCACGTGAACTCGTCGACCGCGACAGACGAGAGTTCTTCCCCAATTCTCCGCCAGAATTTATAACCGACCAACTGACCGCACTCCGTGACGTGCCGATCCAACCGGGCGTCAACGTCAGAAGCGCGAGCACTGACTCGATTCGAGAGGTTGCAGAGATCTGTTCGGATCACAACGCGATCCTAGAGATCAACGCTCACTGTCGGCAGTCGGAACTCTGCGATGTGGGCTGTGGCGAAACCCTGTTGGCCGATAGCGACCGACTAACCAAGTATGTGGCTGCGGCCGCGGCCGAAGGGCCAGCTGTAAGCGTTAAAGTCCGTGCAGAGGTACCGGGCGTAGACCTCCCGACGGTTGCTAAACGAATCGAGACCGCCGGGGCCGACGCGATCCACGTCGACGCGATGGACTCCGAACCCGTGATTCGGGACGTGGCCGCCGCAACCGATCTGTTCGTCATCGCCAACAACGGGGTCCGGGATCGAAAAACGGTACGGGAGTATTTCGGTTACGGGGCCGATGCGGTCAGTGTGGGTCGACCGAGCCGTGAGCCAACCGGTGCAGTGATGCAACAGGTTGCGGCAGCGGTCGCAAAACAGGCGGTACCGATCAGATGACTCCCGCAGGTCGAACCGCGGCGGAAAACGCCCAGCTTGCGTTGTTGCTCGAAGTATCGGGCACACCGAAGCCAGGTAACGTCGACCGTCACCGCGATCTGCACGAGCTGCGGTTCGAGCAATTCATGGCCGGTGCAGTCGGTGCCCGCGATGGGCTCCAGCGTGCCGCCGACGGTGGGGCTGTGGGTGCTGCCTTCGAGCAGGCTGTCGGCGGAATGTCGGCCCAAACGGGCGGTAACACCCAGTTCGGCTGTCTTTTGCTGTTGATTCCACTGATACGGGCAGCCGCGAGCCGGTCGCTCACTCCCGAAGGCGTTTCGTCGGTTGTCGAGGCGACGACTGTCGCGGACGCGGTCGACTTCTACCGAGCCTTCGAACACGTCGATGTCGCAGTGGAAGATCCGCCTGCCGGGGCCGACGTTCTCGACGTTCGACGGGGGAGTAATGCCGCCTCATCGCTCCGAAAACGGGAGCTGACGCTGTATGATATCATGAAACGTTCGGCCGATCCTGCGGGCCGGGTGGGTGACGGGAACGCCCGTGAGTGGGTCTCAGGCTTCGAGCGCACGTTCAGAGCCGCAGAGTCACTGGTAGTCGACGAGGGACCGATTGGTGACCGGACAGCCCGCGTCTTTTTACAACTGCTTGCCGAGAGCCCGGATACACTCGTCGCAATCAATCACGGTGAGGCCGTCGCACGTGACGTATCGGCGCGTGTAGCCGCGGTCGACGGCGATCTGGCTGCCGCCGAACAGTTGGCCGACGAGTTCGTCGAAAAGGGATACAATCCAGGAACAACTGCAGATATTACGGCCGCGGGCCTGTTTGTCGCACTCGAACGAGGAATGACCGTATGACTGCTGAGACCTCTCAGCTACCTGAGTGGCCCGTTGAGCTCCGTGGCGTCACTGAATCCATCGTCGCCACTCTCGGCCCCAACGAGCTGTGGAACATGGCTGCTCTCGGACTTCATGCACCCGACGAACCGGGCGAGCCAGTCGAGGCGACGACGTGGGGTAACACCCGAACTCGACGGAACTTTCATCGGCAGGGCGGTGGGGTAGTGCAGTTTACGGCTGATCCACGCGAGTTCGTCGACGCGGCGGTGACGATCCGCGAGGAGGCCGAGCCGGTGTTGCCGAACGCCGATGCGTGGGTTGCAGTCGAGGCTACGGCGGTCGACAGTGGTACTGAAGACGGGACCCAGTGGGAGCAGTGGGAGATTCGACCGACCGAAACGGGAACTGTCGAGAGTAGTCGACCCCTAACAATAAACCGCGGTTTTTATGCGGTGATTGATGCGACAGTCGCAGCCTCACGACTCACGGTACCCGCGTTCGACACGAAGGAACTGATTGATCGGCTACGTTATTTCGAGACAACGGTCGACAAATGCGGTGGCCCACAGGAACGGGAAGCCTTCGAGGTACTCAGCGAGGAAACGGGCTGGCGGGCACACGCGGAACGGAACGAATCGTTTTAGTGTCGTTCCGACCGAAGTGGCTGTATGGCAATCAAACCGAAGTACGTCAAACAGCTCGCAACAACGCTCCTCGAACGGTACCCCGAGGCGTTCAACACGGATTTCGACACCAACAAGGAAAACGTCGCCAAGCTCACCACCGTCGACTCCAAGGGCGTTCGCAACCGCGTCGCGGGCTACATCACTCGAAAGAAAGCCGCAACGGTCTAATTCTCGAACGAACGCGATAGACGCCGACACTCAGCCACACTCAGTAGACGTAGTCTTCGGCACTGAGTTGGGCGTAGCCGCCTTTTTTGAGCGCTCGTTTCTGCTTTTTGTATCTGTACAGCACCTTCGCGCCGGAAACCCCTGCCCGAAGCGTACTCGATTTGAGCAGGTTCGTTCCATCGGCCGCGATCATACCACGAACCGATTTAAACGTGCGGTCCCAGTCGCTCGGCCCGTAGCCACGGCAGAGTTCGGCAAACGCGAGGTTTCTGAGTAGCTCGTCGCCGATCGCCTCGTGCCACCGGTCGTTGTACGTCGACAGATCGCCGTCGGCCGCCAGCTCACCCGCGATTGCACCGGTTCGAACAGCGACGTGATCGCCACCCTCGTGGAACGCCGACGTCGTTCCCATCGCGCCACCTGCGACCGCGATTCCGGCCTTGACAGGCGATTCGATCGGCCGCGTAGAGGAGATGCTGTAGGTTTCGGTACCGCCGCGCTTGCCGCGGTCTTCGACGAGTGGGAAGTCGGCCTCGATGTCGTACTCGTCGCCCCACTGCCATTCGAGAAGTCGACGGATGTACGTGCTACCCTGCGGAACGCGGTCGTCTTCGGGTTCGAGCAGCTCGTACGCCCCACGGTCGTCGATCGCGTCGATATCGAGGCCGATCGGCATCGTCAGTCCGACCCGGCAGACCCGTGCGTCGTTCGGGAACACCCATGGATAGGCCGTGTGGCCGGGCATTACACCCCACCAGAATTTGATCGCGGTTTTGAGCTCCTCGAACACCTCTTGGGGGAACCGCCGATACTCCTGGTAAGCGATGTGGTTAACCTTTGGCGAGGCGAGTTTCTTCGATGCCTTGCTATCGTCGGGGAGATACTCGTCGAGAACCCGGTTGGTGACGGTTCGCTGTGGACCATCCGCAAGAATCAGAAAATCGGCCCCGATTTCGTCGCCGTTGGCCAGCGAGACGACGTGCCGTGGATCGTCGTTGGTTCGGTCGGCCTCAAGATCGCTGTCGACGCCAGTCACACGGACCTTGATCCGGTACTCCGCGCCAGCGTCTTCGGCACGCTCACGCATCCAGTCGTCGAAGCGAGCGCGGTTGAATGTGTAGCCGAAGTGGTCGTACGACGAGTCAATACCGGTACTCGTGAGCGTGCAGGATTCGGTCGGACCGATGAACTCGGCGCGATCGAGGTGCTGGCAGCGGACTCCCTCGGGAAACTCGTCCGGATGAATGCCCATGATGTCGACCCAGTAGTCCAAAATTCCGGCCGCGTCGGTCGAATCGGGACCGAGCGCTTCGCGGTCGGCCCGCGGGACACCCTTCTCGAAGACGACCGCCGAGACACCGCCGCTGGCGGCGGCGTGCGCCGCCGCGGTGCCTGCCGGCCCACCGCCAACGATGGCTACGTCTACGCGTTCCATACGTTCTACCGCTCGGATCGGATATTAAAGCCACTGAACTTTCGGTCGACATTTGGTATGTAGGGATCGGCTACTTCCATCTTCGGATCGGTAATCAGTATATAATTCCGCCCATAGGAGTGGTATGTCAGCCGACGCCGATCTCGATCAACTTCTTCGCGAGCGAGCGCGGTCGACTGGCCCCATCGTCTCTTCGATGGCCGTCTTGGAACACCTCGCCGAACTGCTCGCCGCGATCCGTGCGAACGCACCTGACGAAACGTATCGGACCGACGCCGCGTCGACACTGTCGTGGAACACACCCACGATGGACGCCGCGCCGATCGCCATGGCGATTTCGGGGCCGGCGTACGAGGACAACCCCGTCGCCTACGTCAACGAGCAGTTCGAAGCGCTCACAGGGTACGAGAAAACCGAGTTGCTCGGCGAGAATCTACGGCTTCTACAGGGGCCGAAGACGGCCAGCGAGCCGGTCGAGGACCTCCGAGAAGCGCTCGATATCTGGGCACCGGTGATCGTCGAACTCCGCAACTACCGAGCCGATGGCACCGAGTTTTGGAACCGTCTCGCGCTCGCCCCGATTGCTGACGAGACGGGAACGATCAGCAACTGGGTCGGGTTCCAAGAAGAGATCACCGACCGGCGATCGTAGGGAGTGCCTACCGGTCTGCAAAGAGTCGTTACTGCCTGCGATGGCTGTCTTTGTGCCGGGCTTCGGCCTCCTCAGTAATCTCTTGAATCGCCGCTTCCTGCTCGCCGCGTGAGATCCCACCCGATTCGGCGTGTTGACCGGTATACTGCCTGCGTGGGATCACATTCCAGACCGACTCCGAATCGTTCTGGTTACTGGAATCGTTTCGATACAACCGGTAGACGACGAGCCGCTGAAGAGAACGGCCAACAGAACGGGTATCACGATCGTATCGAAGACGAGCGCGAGACTCGATAACAAGACACTACCGCCGAGCAGAAACAACAAGACGGCAACGGCTGTGTATGTCAACGCTGACCGAAGGGCCGAACCGACGTCCATAGGAGCATTCACACGGTTGACACCTACGGGTGTTTCGGTTACTGAACGGGCGTTGACAGTGACATTGAACCGATATAACTGCCGTACACTGATATATCTGGACTCCAAAGGCCGATTATGAGTCAGCCGGAGATCGCGATCCTACGACAGAAGATTCACGGATTGTCGGCCGATGACTACGCGAGTGCCCTTCGGGCGCGCCTACCGGAGGCGAAAATCTCGGTCGGCCGGACGCCCGCCGAAGAGCAGGAACTCCTCGAACGGGTCCCGATCGCGACGGGGTTTTCGATGAGTCCCGAAGAAGTCGAGGCGGCATCGAATCTGGATCTGTTCGGCTGTGTCTACGCCGGTGTGGGCCATCTCGCTCTCGACACGTTTGAGGCCAACGGCACGGCCGTGACCAACGCCTCCGGCGTCCACGGGCCAAACATCTCCGAGTACGTTATCGGTTCGATTCTTTCGTTCGTCCGAGGCTTCGACCGCGCACGTCGACAGCAAGAACGTAACGAGTGGCGGTCGTATCCTGCCCGCGAACTCTACGGCAGCACAGTCACAGTCGTTGGGCTCGGCTCGATCGGTCAGGCGGTCGTCGACCGACTCGACCCGTTCGGTGTCGAGACCATCGGCGTGCGCTACACGCCCGAAAAGGGTGGCCCAACCGACGAGGTGATGGGTTTCGACGAGATCCACGACGCGCTCGCGCGAACCGATTACCTCGTTCTCGCCTGCCCGCTGACCGACGAAACCGAGGGGCTGATCGACAGCGAAGCGCTGTTGACGCTCCCAACGCACGCGTTCATGGTGAATATCGCCCGCGGCGGAGTCGTCGACACTGACGACCTCGTCTCAGCGATGCATGCCAACCGGATCGCGGGGGCCACACTCGACGTGACTGATCCCGAACCGCTTCCCAACGATCACCCGCTGTGGGACTTCGGCTCGGTGTCGATCACGCCGCACAACTCGGGGCACACCCCGGACTACTACGAACGACTCGCCGATATTCTGGCGACGAACGTCGAGCGCTACCGGCAGGGCGAGACCGACTTCGAGAACCGCGTCGTGTAGGCGGGCGACCGAACCTATCTTTATTGTTTATAAAATGAGTTGGTCGACCCTCTGTCGTTGGAGCGTCGACACGAAAAAGCGATCAGTGGTTTGGGTCGGTCCCTAAATCCAGCCTTCGTCGACGAGCAGTTCGCCGTTCAGCAGGCTTGCCCCGGCGGCACCGCGGATCGTGTTGTGAGCGAGACAGTTGTACTTGATGCCCGAATCGGTCGACTCAACGCCACCGGCCGAAATCTGCATCCCGTTTTCACGCTCGCGGTCGAGTCGCGGCTGCGGGCGGTACATCTCCTCGTCGCCGAAGACATGAATCAGTTGATCGGGCGCGCTCGGCAGGTCGACGCCTGGATACTCGCGCATCGCCTCGCGGGCTTCCTCTGGGCTTGGCTCGTCGGCCAGATCGACAAACAGGCTTTCGAGGTGACCGTCGAGCGTCGGAATCCGGTTGCACGAGGCGTTGACCGTCGAGTCGTGCATACTGAGTTCGCTGCCGTCGAAGCTGCCGAGGAGCTTGCGGGATTCGGTCTCCATCTTTGGGGCTTCGCCGCCGATATGCGGGATGGCGTTGTCGATGATCTCCATCGAGGTGACGCCGGAGTAGCCAGCGCCTGAGACCGCCTGGAGGGTGGTGACGTCGACGCGCTCGATGCCGAACTGGTCGAGCGCGGCGAGCGTGGGCACCATCGTGATCGTCGAGCAGTTGGGGTTTTTGATGAGCGCGCCATCCCAGCCGCGAGTGTCGCGCTGGACCTCGATCAGCCCGAGGTGGTCGGGGTTGATCTCGGGGATGGTGAGGGGAATGTCCTCGGCCATCCGATCGTTCGAGGAGTTCGAGGAGATGACGTAGCCTTCTTCGAGGAACTGGGGTTCGACCTCTGCGGCGACGCCCGAGGGAAGCGACGAGAACAGCAGATCGACGTCGTCCGGAACATCATCGGGATGCGTTCGACCGACTTCGATATCGGCGACGTCGTCGGGGATCTGGGTTTCGACCCGCCATTTGGCGGCGTCGCGGTAGGATTTTCCGGCGGACGATTCGCTTGCGGTCAGGGCGGCGATTTCGAACATTGGGTGGCCGTCGAGCAGCTGGATGAATCGCTGTCCGACCGCACCAGTCGCGCCGAGAATGCCAACATGTACTGCCATTACCGTGGGGTACCGTCTCATACACATAAGTGGGTCGGATTGCCGTGCAGGTTCCCGAACAATCAGGTAGAACAGGGCCGCTGTCGGCGGGACTCGTCCCGAACTGTCGGCAAAACACGACACGCGCTAGTATATAAACATAGCCGTGTCGACCGACGACCTGTGTTTGTCCATCATTTGCCGAGAATTTCGTGGTAACGTGTGATTCGTCGGTCGGCGCTCGACCTCCTGTTCCGTGGGCCGTCCGGCTGATATGTGGGTGTCGACCCGTGGACGGAAGGTGTAAATCGGTCGGGGCTCTCTGTCGACGTGCGTGCTCTAGTCCCCGGCGGAGTACTCCTCTTTGGGAGCGATGATCGTTCGGAGAACCCAGGCACGTGATATACGGTCCGCTGTCGACCGTAACTGACAGCCGCCTGGCACGAGGGTTTCCCGACCGACTCGGCACGCCGCCTTGGGATGAGGTCGGACGTTAGTGTTCCGGGCGATACTTCGATTCTTCGAGATGTTACCCGCCGAGACAGTCGTCTCATTCGCCGAGGTCGACCAGTTCGTTTCTCACACCGTCGGCTCCGTACTGCGTGATGACTTTCTCGACGATCCAAGCGAGCCCTCGGTGGTTGCTCACCGACCTCTGGGTAGTCAAACGCCACGTTCAGCAGACAGCTACCCAACATTGATTACGGTATTCGAAAACCACTCTGTGGATGGTTCAAGGTAGTCCGGCGTTTCAGATCGGAGTGATCGTCCTGTCGGTGGCGGGGTTGTGGATCGGTGCCCGGCTCCTGGTCGTCGCCGTCGTTCGGCTGGCCCGCCAGTTCAGGCTCTCGGAGCTGACCATTGGACTGACGATCGTCGCCATGGGGACGTCGACGCCGGAGCTCATGGTGTCGGTCGACGCCGTCATTGCCGTCTAATCAAGTAGCGGAAGTACGTTCGAACGGTCGCTGGCCCGACTGGGTTCGGCTATCTGAATCCGTACCAGATCCACCAGCCAGAGGCTGTTTCGGAACACGATCAACTACCGTGCCCTGTCTCCAATGGGGAGAATCGATTACAACTTACTCATGACCGATGTGAGGGAGTTCCGGAGCGCCATCGCCTTGGATGCGAGCCAGCGTCGACCACGTGAGTTGGTTTCGACGACCACATGCTTGCGGTCGAGCCAGCGTCGCATTTCCTTTCGTCCGACGTGGCGTTCGATGCCGTTCTGCCGGAGGTGCTCGACCGGGTGTCGCAGCCAGTTGGGTTCCCAGTGGGCGAAGACGTCGATGTATGCTGGCGTGTGGGCGATGAGGATGACGTGGAGCTGTCTGTCGGCCAGCAGGGTCCGTCGGTAGGTCCAGCTGCCGTTCGGCTCCGTGCCGACAGGCGGCCGGTGATACCACGCCAACGGGTCCCAATCGAAGCCGTGGGCCTGTAGCATCGCCGTGAACTCGTCGACCGGCTGATGGACGGTGCCGACGTATTCGGACTTATAGAGCCGGTATTCGGGCTGGCCGAACGCGCGTGCGAAACGGGTGAGCCACGGGCCAAGCCAGTGTCGCAGGCGGTAGGGCACGTCCGGATCGAGCGTCTCGACGATTGTTCGCATCGACTTGCCCTTACGGCTCCAACGTCTCGAACGTTGTGTCGTCGGTGGGGGTTTGATACCGATCCGAGCACCGAGGTTCCAAGCGGTCAGTAGTGTCTCGTACGAGAACAGTCGACTCCGTCATGTCCGAACGGTTACGGGTGAAGCTCCCGTCGAATCGGCAATGACGTTCGATCCCGAACGCGTTTCGACTGTCACGTTCGACTCCTACAGCACGCTCGTCGACGTCGACGCCGCCGAAGCAGCACTCGCCGCCCGCGTGGACGATCCCGAACCGGTCTCGAAACTCTGGCGCTCCCGGTCGTTGGCATACACCTTTGTTGCCACCCAGATCGACGCCTACCGGCCGTTTTACGAGATCAACCGCGAGGCCCTCCAGTACGCCCTGGATGCCCACGATGTCGAGCTCTCGACCGACGAGCGCGACGAGATACTGGCGGTCTACCACGAACTCGACGTGTTCGACGACGTCCGCGAGGGTATCGAACGCCTTCGCGACGGCGGCTACGACTGCTATGTCGTCTCGAACGGCAACCCCGAAATGCTCGATTCGATGGTCGAGCACGCCGAAATCGGCGATCTCATCGAAGACACGATCAGCGCCCACGAGATTCAGGTATTTAAACCGAACGCCGAGCTCTACCGTCACGCCGCTGGGCGAACCGGTACCCCAATCGACGAAATCGCCCACGTCACCGCGGGCTGGTTCGACGTGATGGGTGCGACCCACGCCGGGATGCAGAGTGTCTGGGTCGACCGAAAGGGCTCGCCGTGGGAGACGTTTGGAACCGACCCTGCGGTCACGATCGACTCGTTTTTCGAGTTGGCCGAAGCGTTCGGTGTCTAAACTGCCCGCGCCCACACAGTCGACGTGTCGACACGAAACACTCTGTCGACACGAAACACGTCGGGCCGTGGTCGTCCTGCACGCAAACGGAACGTGAACGATCCAGTGGCAGACCTAGTTAAATACCCTGTACGGTGTCGATAGCGCCGACCGATTCGAGCGTCATCCAGAGTAGAAAAATGCCATAGAGGCCGAGAAAGCCGTAGGCCTCCAGATCCGTGAGTTCGAGATCCGTCCGGGTGAAGATAACGAATATGAGCGTCGCAAACGCCAGAAAGCCCATCGTCGGGATCGTCGCCAGAAAGTTGATCGTCGCCTCGCCCGCCAGCAAGACGCCGACCGGGATCGCCACCAACAAATTGAACGTATTGCTGCCGAGGACGTTCGTGAGACTCGTCACGCTGTCGTCGTTCCGAGCGGCCTGAATCGAGACGAAGGCATCGGGGAGGCTCGTCCCGGCGGCGATGACCGTGAGGCCCCAGAGGAAACTCGGGATGTCGAAGACATCACCGAAGGTGAGCACGGCGCGGATGAGCCCCTCGACGCCGACCGTAATCACGAGCAGGGAGACGGCGAGTAATCCCCACTCGCGGCGGGGCTCAACGTCGACCGTGCCCGTCGAGACGTGCTCGCTGGCATCTTGCTGGTGGAGGAAGATGTAGACGCCGTACGTTGCCAGCGGAAGGATGGCGAGTTCAGGGGTGAGGATCGCCGCGCTGTTGGTGCCGCCGGGGACGTAGGTCGCCCCGAGCGCGAAGACAATGAAGAGCACGAGGACGCTGATGATGTAGAACTGGGCGTCCTTGTGGATCAGGCTCCGGGTGGCCTCCAGTTCGTCGGTCGACAGCGCCGAGGCCGCCGGGATGACCAGCAGATTGAAGATGGCGCTGCCGACGATCGCACCCACACCCAGCGAGAATTCGCCGTGGACGAGCGTGCTGATGACGACCGAACTGATCTCCGGAAAACTGGAGCCGACCGCGACGACGACCGCGCCGTGGACCGCCACCGGCAGCCCGTAGTAGCGGCTGAGGCGTCCGGCAGCCCGCTCGAAGTAGGTGCTGCCGATCCAGATAACGCCGACGCCGACCACAGCGAGCACGAGCGCGACGAGGAGTCCGGTCATTGCGCAGGGGTTGTCGACCGGGGGCCAAAGAGGTAGGCGATCGATACCTGGAGGAAAGACTCGCTCGGGCAGCTTTTAGACGAGGTAGGATCAACCGAAGGTATGGGCACCTCTCGGAACGCCGGGCTGTTCGTGCTGCTGTCGTTTCTCTGGGGCACCTCGTTCATGGCGATCAAGGCCGGACTCGAGTTTTTTCCGCCGGTGCTCTTCGCGGCGTTTCGCTACGACATCGCGGGCGTGATCCTCCTTGCGTATGCGGCCGCCGCCAGCGACTACTGGCTGCCCCGCACTCGCGCCGACTGGCTGACGATCCTCGTCGGGTCGACGCTGATTATCGCGCTGTACAATGCTTTCCTCTTCGTCGGCCAGCAGGGCGTCACCAGCGGCGTCGCCGCGATCCTCATCGCGATGAATCCGATCCTCGCCACCGGCTTCTCGCGGGCGTTGCTCCCGAGCGAACGACTGGCTCCCCTCGGGGTCGCCGGACTCCTCGTCGGTTTCGTCGGCGTCGGGATCGTCGCGCGGCCGACCGCCGGTAGCCTGCTGGCCGCCGACGTGCTCGCCCACGCGTTCGTCCTGCTGGCGGCGGTCTGTGTCGCCCTCGGAAGCGTCCTCGTCCAGCGCGTCGACGGCGGAATTTCGACGGTCGGCATGGTCGCGTGGTCGAACGCGCTGGGGGCGGTCGTCCTCCACGTCATCAGCTTCGGCATGCCGTCCGAATCGCTGGCCGGAGCCGCGTTTTCGACCGGCGGACTCCTCGCGGTCGGCTACCTCGCGGTGCTGGCGAGTGCGGTGGGCTACGTTATCTACTTCGACCTACTCGGTCGACTCGGCGCGATCGAAATCAACCTCGTCTCCTATACCGTGCCGATCTTCGCCGCGCTCTCGGGGTGGCTCGTCCTCGACGAGACGCTCGATATCGGCGCGGTCGTCGGCTTTCTCGTCATCGCTGCGGGGTTCGTCCTGGTGAAACGCGAGGCCATCGGCGATGTGGTTGACTCGTGGCGTCGCCACTAACCGTGGCCGGGCGGTCAAAGGGTGAAGTAGAGTCGATTGCCCGTGGACTATCAGTGATAGAAGGATCGTCCACCCCTCGACAGTGAGATTCCTACTCGGCTGTCTCTGTGGCCGACAGCCCATCCCAACTGTCGATTTTGTCCAGTTCGGTCTCGGACGCGATGGCCTCCTCGATGAGTCGACCGAAATCCGGGACGAAGCCGTACCCCTCGCGGAGCGCCACCGCATACCGCCCTCGCTCGGTAATCTCGTAGAGCCCAGAGTGCTCGGCCGGGCCGATCTTCGTGACGAGCCCGTAATCCGCCAACACCGGGAGCCGCGTGTTGATGTTGGCCCGTGACTTTCCGGTCCGAACGGCGAGGTTCGGTGCGACGTTCCGCCCACCCGTCGCCAAGGCCTCCAAAATCAGGAAATCAGTCGGCTGGCGGAGTTTCATCTCGTCTCTTCCTACGTGCTCTCAGTTATTGTATACTTATGGTTTCACCATAATTTAACATTTTTAGTTATATTTTACGCACCACACTATTGTTTAGGCAATTATTTCCCCATTCTATTGTGGTCGGTAATTATAAGTAATAATTGTTCATAGTTCTTCTCGGAGGTATTAATGAAAAACGATCTGCTAGACAAATGGGTACAATGTAGTCACCAAACGTCGCCATGCAGGCCTCCAGATGAGCGGACAAAAAGTGAACAACTACTATGACGAATAGAGACAACGCTGAAAATAGTGTTACTACTGATGAACACGCAGCTTCTAATCGACCCTCCATCGATAGGGACACCACGAACAACGCCAGGGCCCTCGGTGTGCCCGCAATCGACGACTGTGGAGCCAGCCCGGTGGCTGTCTCCCACGAGCCAGCCACCAAGCCAACAGCCACTGGGTCGACAGTTGCGGTGCTCTCCTCGCCGAAAGGAACAAACGGGTCGCAGGTCCGGACACTGCTTGAAATCCCGAACGTAACGACCTCCAGTAGCGAACAGGACACCCTCATCTTTCGGCCGACAGTCGAAAGTTCGCTGTTCACACGAGTCAAGAGTAACGGCGAGAGGGCCACCGGCAAACAAACGGGCCACAGCGGGACGGTGAGATGGGACCCGGTGGCCAACGCAGGTCTCTTTGCCTGGATCGAGATCCGCGGCGACGCGACTGATGGTTCCTGGAAGATGGTCGACATCGAGGGAACTGTTACGGACCAGCCGCTGCTCGCATCGCCGGATGATTTCGTCGACCGGAACGGCAACCTCTCGAAGGTCGCCGACTCGGTTGTAACGTTCAACAGCCAAAACCTCACACTCGGATGGTTCGTCGAGGATCTCATAGATACCGTTATCGACCTTCCGGAGACTGTGTACGGCGAGTCCGAGGAGTTCGACCTCCTCCTCGATCTCCTCTACGACCTCCTGATGCGGTCACGGAGTGTCAACGGCTTCAACTGGATCGCACGCGGCGTCAACGGCGTCAATGACTTCCGGCTCCGAGGCGCGCTTTACGACTTTACATACGGTGAGGCCGAAGCCAGAGCCGTTGTCGGCAACCGCTCTATGGTCGTGCAGGCGGTGGCGTTGCCCTACGACGCCTGTTGAGTACAACGGAAATACCTGTTTTCATTCGACGATAGGTCGTATCGCCTCCATGTGGATCCCCGCTGAGCAGTGACCCATGTCTGTGGGTTCGCCACATATTCACGATTATTGAAAATAGTTTCTTTGGTATGTCGACCACTAGTGTCCAGTATGACAGTACGCTGGCTGGAAGACGTTCGGTCGACAGACATCGACACCGTCGGCGGCAAGGGGGCCTCGCTGGGTGAGCTTACCGCGGCCGGGCTTCCGGTTCCGCCGGGCTTTGTCGTCACCGCTGAGACCTACCGGACGTTCCTCGAAACCACCGGCATCGACGACAAGCTGTTCGAGACGCTGGCGGTCGACGGCGGCGACGACCTCGCGGGGGCCGCCGAAACCGCCCGCGAGCTGATTCTGGAGACGCCGGTTCCCGACGAGGTACGCGAGGACATCCTCGATGCCTACCGCCAGCTCGGCGAGCAGTCGACGGAGACCGATGAGAGTGAGCCGTTCGTTGCCGTGCGCTCGTCGGCGACCGCCGAGGACCTGCCCGACGCCTCGTTCGCTGGCCAACACGAGACGATCCTTAACGTCACCAGCGAGCGGCTCGTCGACCGCGTCCGGGAGTGCTGGGCCTCACTGTTCACCGAACGGGCGGTCCACTACCGCAACACCCACGAGTTCGACCACAGCGAGGTCGACATCGCGGTGGTCGTCCAGCAGATGGTCGCGGCCGACAAATCCGGTGTCATGTTCACCTGCCACCCCTCGACCGGCGACCGCGAGATGATCGTCGAGTCGGCGTGGGGTCTCGGCGAGGCGGTCGTCTCGGGGATGGTTTCGCCCGACAACTACGTGATCGACCCCGAAACCGCGACGATCGTCGAGTCGACCGTTGCCGACAAGAAACAGCGAATGGTCAAAGATCCCGAGACGGGAGAAACGGCCCTCGAGCCGGTCCCCGACGACCAGCGGTCCGCCCAGGTGTTGACCGCCGCGGAAATAGAGCGATTGGTCGACCTTGGCCGCCGTGTCGAGGACCACTACGGCGACCCACAGGACGTGGAGTGGGCGCTAGCCGACGGCGAAATCTTCATGCTCCAGTCGCGGCCCATCACGACGATCAGCGAGAGCGAGTCGACCGGCGGGACCGACACGAGCCGATCGGTCGACGCCGAGCAGTCGACCGCCGATGCCACCGAACCTGCCGTCAATGGCGGCCACCGCAGCCAGCAGGCAACTGCCGCCGAATCAGAGGCCGACCCCGAAGACGACGTGCTCGTCCGTGGAGTGGGCGCGAGCCCCGGCACGGCATCGGGCGCAGTGCGGATCGTCCGCAAGCTCGACCACCTCGATCAGGTGACCGACGGCGACATCCTCGTCAGTCCGATGACGACCCCCGACATGGTATCGGCGATGCAGCGCGCGGCGGCCATCATCACCGACGAGGGCGGGATGACCTCCCACTCTTCGATCGTTTCGCGCGAGATGGGCATCCCGGCAGTCGTCGGCACCCGCACCGCGACCGAGGTCTTGGAGGACGGCCAGATCGTCACCGTCGACGGTGAGATGGGCACCGTCCGTGAGGGTGGTGTCGACGACGACGAGGAGCCAGCGATCCAGCCCGATCCGGTCGAGTCGGTCCGGCCCCAGACCCCCGTCAAACCGATGACCGCCACCGAAGTCAAGGTCAACCTCTCGATCCCCGAGGCCGCCGAGCGCGCCGCAGCGACCGGCGCGGACGGCGTCGGCCTCTTGCGGATCGAACACATGGTCATCTCGCTGGGTAAAACGCCCGAGCAGTACATCGCCGACCACGGCGAGGACGCCTTTATCAATCAGCTGGTCGACGGCATCCGAACGGTGGCCGAGGCGTTCTATCCGCGACCGGTTCGGGCCCGGACGCTGGATGCGCCGACCGACGAGTTCAGGGAGCTACAGGGCGGTAGCGACGAGCCCCACGAACACAACCCAATGTTGGGCTACCGGGGGATTCGCCGGAGCCTCGACAAGCCCGACCCGTTCCGGTGTGAACTGCGCGCGTTCGGTCGGCTGTTCGAGGCGGGCTACGACAACGTCGAACTCATGTTGCCGCTGGTCAACGACGCCGAAGACGTCGAACGTGCGAAACGCCACCTGGAGGCGGTCGGCATCGATCCCGACAAAACGCGGTGGGGCGTGATGGTCGAAACGCCTGCCAGCGCGCTGCTGATCGAGGAGCTCGCGGGCGCGGGCATCGACTTCGTCTCCTTCGGCACGAACGACCTTACCCAGTACACCCTCGCCGTCGACCGGAACAACGAGTACGTCGCCGAGCGATTCGACGAACTCCACCCCGGCGTCCTCAAACTAATCGAATCAACCATCGAGACCTGCCGCGAGTTGGGCGTCGACACCAGCATTTGCGGGCAGGCCGCCTCGAAGCCCGATATGGTCGACTTCCTCGTCGAACAGGGGATCAGTTCGATCAGCGCGAACATCGACGCGGTTCGTGACGTCCAACACGAGGTCAAGCGCGTCGAACAGAAGCTCCTGCTCGATTCGGTCCGCTGAGAGCCGTCACACATCCAGCCAGTAGGAACTGCCTACTATGTATTGACATCCTCCCGCGCCTGAAGACGCGGGAATCCCACGGCACCGCACCGCTGGATTGGGATATTACGGTTTGCAGTCCACCACTTGTGCCTGCGGTTGGAATCCGCTGGACAAGTCGTAAAGGT